>CALGTT010000173.1 GCA_937901485.1 uncultured Ruminococcus sp. | reverse complement strand
GTGGTAGTCCGCCAGTAAGCCCTGCATGTCGTCCTTGATGTGCTCGTGCTCCTCCAGACTGCGTTCGAGAATGTCCCGCAGGTCATCGTGCCGGACGTACTTCACGGAATCCTGAATGGAGGAAATGCCCATTTTAATACCGGCATCGCACTCCCTCAGCAAACTGATAGTATCCTTTTCGATCAGACTGCATACTTCGTTTCAGTGGTTTTCCTATAGTATGCCCGTGATGGGGGAGGAAAGTGCAGGAAATTTCCGGAAAATGCAGAGCCGCCGAAACAGAGAACAGCCGCCCACAAAGCGGGGCGGCTGTCCGACACTATATCATTTTATGACTCAGCGCGGGATCACTCGAAATTTTCTGTGATGTTGATGCATTCTTTCAGGATGCTCAGGGAGTCCACAGCGTCGATCGTGCCGTTTTCGTTGATGTCACCGGCAAGCTTTGCGTAGTCGCAGAGCGGTTCGCCGGTGAGCAGGTTGCGGTTGATGGCGAGGCAGTCGAGGACGGAAAGTTCATCGTCGATGTTGACATCGCCCTTGACGATTTCATAGGTGAAGTAACCCTCTCTGCGTTCATCCCATGTATCGCACATCTTCTGATCGATCACCATCTGCATACGGATAACTCTTGAAAATGCTTCGCCGAAAATATCCACGCCGTTGCCGATGCATTCCATTCTGACTTCGGGTTCACACTCCATATCTGTTGCATAGCCGCCGCAGAGATATCCGTCCACCTGAATCAGATCGCCGATTTCAAAATCCGGCTGCTCCTCGCCGAAATTGTAATCGAGTACATAACGATTGATCGTGCCGATACCATGCTGGAGGTTCTCAACACCGTATCCAAGGGTATTGATCGGAGTTACGATATAGCCCCAGAAATCACCTTCAGGAGTATATTCAGTACCGACGATCATCAGGTCTGGTGCAGCGATATCGGTCAAAAGGTAGAAACCCTGTCTGTCGCTGACCTTGGTATTGCTGATGTAAGTAAATTTGTCGGTCTTGATCGTTACCTCAGGAAGCGTATAAAAGCTGATTCCGCCGCTAACATTGTAAACCGGTCTGGGAGGAGCAGTTTCGATAATTACATCTTCTGCGAATGCGGTCATGGGAGCGGACATACAGAGCAGAGCTGTCATGATAGCTGTCAATCTTTTTTTCATAATGATTCCTCCTTAATAGCTGACATAGGGATTGTTTCCATAGAATGTAAGGTGATGCTTGGTCATTCGCGGACCACGGTTGCGTCCATTACTGTCCGCCGCAAAGAGCGAAAGTGCAGTATAGGTGTAATAAAACTCACCATTGTAGGCTTCACGGGTGATCGTGTAGACCGGTGCACCTTCCTGTCCAGAAGTTGCGTCCATGTTGAAATAGAACATAGAACCATTGGAGTCGTCGTGAACACTGCCATTGTGCGTGTACAAAACACCTGTAAGATTCTCGATATCCAGATCGTCCCCCACCGAAGCAGGCTGACCTGTGACATGGAGCGGAATCGAGCCTGCTTCGCTTGCTGTAAAGCTGTAGGCATTGCCGATGTCGAAATGGGGAAGGGTGGAAAGATCCTGATCCACAGTGATCAGTGCATAATCATATTGAGAACCCTTTGTGCTGTAGTTTGCAGGCACATGGATCTCAGAAATGGACATGGGGATGCCTACAATATTGCCGGTGGTGTCGTGTCTGTAGACGAAAAGATCTTCTTTGATCTGTCCGCTTTCATATACACAGCTTGCGGCAGTTGCAATTGTGTGATCGCCAACGATGAAGCCGGTACCGACAGTACCGATAGCCACGATCGCTGCATTTTCAGCACCATGTGCAACGGTGCGGTTGTCATCGTTGTTGATAAGTCCTCTGCTCTGGGTGGTATCCGCATCAAGGCTCATATTGTTGGGAGTCAGGGTATAGTTTGAAAGAAACTTGCCCTCTTTGTAGGAATATCTTCTGTAGGTACGTCCTGTTGTCTGAGTCGCAGAAGAATCCGGCGTAAAGGAATTCACAGCCGGCATCGACACAGGCTGCTTGTAGCCGTTGCCATACTGACGGATATAAAATACCGAGTAGTCAATGCCCAGTACTTCATTCTGAACACAGTTTGCGTCTACAGAATCCACCGTGTGGCTCTGGTTCACATCAAGGCGATTGTATTCCATATAGTACTTCGAGCCCATCAGATGCTGATTGATCGCGAGGATATCCAGCATATCCACTGAACCGTCGTGGTTGACATCGTGGTTGTCATAGGTAGCCGAGGAGATCACGGCGGGCATTGTACTGGTCATGCAAAGTGCTGCCAGTACTGCGGCAAGAGTCTTTTTGATTTTCATCTGAAATCATCCTTTCTGTTTTATGATTTTGGTTTTTGTACAACGGACAGAAGCTTCTATCCGATGTAAACGGTGTTTGAAGTCGCGGTAATGCTTTCCGATTTCGGAAACCAGATGCCGCTTTCCTTTGCGTAGTGCGTGCAGGTCACGCGGTAGTAGTAACCCTTGACAACGGGCTGCATGTAATTGTTGAAACTGCAACTCTTTGCATTCGATGCCAGTACATCGTCCGGATAGAATACCGTTGACCAGCCGCTTGTGCCGTTGCTGCTCCGTTCAATCAGAATGTCCGTAAAGCCAATGCTTTTCATTGTTTCACTGGCTTCCGTATCGCCATTGATACAGAGCTGACCATTGGAATTGGACACAGAAATCTCGTGATCAATGATCAATCCTGTGGAGAAGATCACTGCGTCCTCTGTACCCTCTCCAGTTGCTGCTGTTGTCGGCAGTGTCACTGTGAGATTCGCTGTCAGCAGTACTGCACAGAGCAGTGATATAGCTTTCTTCATCACGCTCACCTCCTTTCCTCAGAAATTTCAATCATCAAGGGATGCAACGACCATGTCGCATTCTTTGTAATCCACACCCTCCATCCAGAGCTTTGTTTCCAGATTGGTGTCGTTGCGGAAGACCAGTACATACTGACCGTCCTCCTGTGAGATGATTGCAGGGTTTCCGTCAATTTCAGTTTCTGTCAGGTTATAATCGTCACAAGGGGTGTTGCCGTGCAGTGTATCATTAGCCCACTGGCTATAGATAATCAGAATCACATTGCGGTGAGCATCATAAAAATCAAAGCGAACTCTATTGAGGTATCCTTCGGTGTTGTTATGGCTGACATCTTCCAGCACAAAGCCTTCGGGGAGATAGGTCGGCGCAAGAACATCCGTAATGCCGTGCTTGGCACACTCCGCCTTGATGCCGTAGGGATCTTCCGGTGTGGTCGGCAGATCGGTTGATTCTGTCGGCTGTGGGTTCAGTGCAAAGCTGCCGTCCGCGATCTTGACCAGCGCGGAAAAGACGTTCGTGTTGTACGCGGTGACGGTGTAAAGATTCGCACCGACCAGCACCGCCGCCGTACCAGCCGCCGCCACCGCGACCTGAATACGCCTGCGCACGGAGATCACCGGCTTGTTGATCTTCGCCATCATCTTTTTGAACCCCTGTTCCATTACCTCTTGCTCCTGTTCTGCATCATCCAGTACCGCCGCACACGCCGCGGATATTTCCTTGATCTTTTTGTAATCCCTCTCATTGTGGGGCTTTGCCATTTCTTCGTCAAGCATTCTGTTCAGCTCCAGCAGTGCACGCTGCTCGAATTCGTGGTTTGATTCAAGTTTCACAAAAACTCACCTCATTTTCTTGCCCCTTTACTTATATCCGTCCAAAAAGGGGCTGTTTTTGACATCGGATTTGTAACTTTGTAGGAATGCACAAATTTTGGGTGCATTATTTGTCAGGATTATCCATATACGCTTTCAGCTTCGCCCGTATCCGATGAATCCGCTTGTACAGTGCATCCAACGAAATGCCCATCTGCTCGGCAAGCGCGAACTTGTCCGCACCGCTGTAATACAGCTCCACGAGCCGCCGTTCCTCCTCATCGAGAATGTCCAGCGGGCTTTCCGCGTGCTCCGGCGCGGCAGGCTCCGGTATCTCGTCAATGTCGGTCGTTACGGGGTTTTTTCGTCGGTATTTCTTGATTTCCAGATCTGCCGTCCTGTACAGCCACGGCAGAATGGATTCGAGTTCCACGAGCTTTTTGATCTTTTTTGTCAGTACCAGAAAGACCTCCTGCGTGCAGTCCTCCGCCGCGGCAAAATCGCCGTTGAGGCGCGTGCGGCAGTACTGGAACACTGCGGAGTAGTACTCACGATAGATCAGCTCTATCACATTTCCAATCATAATTTCCTCCAATAATTCACAAAGGGGAATATCTTGTTGCATTAATTATACTCCCTGAAATAGCGTTTGTCAATACGGGTATAAAAAAGCCCCCGATCATTCGGGGGCTTGTGAGTGCGCCTGACAGGACTTGAACCTGCACTCCTTGCGGAATTGGAACCTAAATCCAACGTGTATGCCAATTTCACCACAGGCGCATATTCAATTTTAGGTTGATAAAACAACCTCATCTGAATTAATAAAATGTAAGAGTTCATTTTTTGAAAAGGGCCAGTGCGATTCATCACCAAAATCCAATTCAAAGTAACTGATTAAATCTTCACATGAGTCAAATGCTAAATCCGTCATATAATGTTCGTACTCATCTTGGATTTCTTCCCAATGGGAATATTCTTTCTTGCTCAAAAGCATCTCGCCAGTTCTCAAATAAATGAGATGCAGAATTTTATTGGACATCATTTGCTCCTAAGAATATTCATTATGTCAGTTTTCCATCAGTTGTCCGATACCAGCGAATGACAAATTTGACAGTATCCAGATCCTCTTCGAACTGCTTTCTATCCGCATCCGAAATATATGCAGAAATAAAATCACCATCAATACGATGAATACATTTTTCAAGCTCATCTATCATTTCTGAGGGAATTGGTACACCATTTCGTTCAAGTGACAACAGTATCGCAAGTGCTTCGACCGCCGCATATTCGGAATTTCTCGCACCTGAATAACCACACTCACAGAAGTATCGGGAAACGACCGTGGAATAACTGTACTCTTTCATCTGGACTTGCAGCATCAGCAGCATGGCAGTCACATCATACAAAATTTTATTGTAATTCATAAACTGCACAGCCTTTCTGAGTACCTCATGTATCCGTCCACTGTAGTAACACACCCACAATCAAGCACGTCTGCCAGTTCCGCCAAACTCCACCCCACCATTATACCACATTCTCCCCCAAATGTCAAACCCCTCCTGAAAATTGTTTCAGGAGGGGGATATTTTTACAGCATCTGCGCACGAAGCTCCTCCGCACTCATGCGGCTCAGATATGCCGGTGCGACATCGAACGCCGTCTTGCATCCGGTCATGCCCTCCGCCTTCATGCGGTGCAGTGCTCTTGCATAGGCAACCAGCACGCTTGCGGTGAACTCCGGATTGGAGTCGAGCTTCAGGGAGTATTCGATCATCTGGTGATTCTGCTCGCCCGCGCCCGTCTTTGCACTGCGCATCACGAATCCGCCGTGCGGCATGGTCGTGTGCTGTGCGTCAAATTCTTCCTCTGTAATGAAATTGACCGTCGTGTTGTACTGGTCGAAATAATTCTTCATCGTCTTGATCTCGTTCTCGATCGCAGCCTTGTCAGCACCCTCCTCGGCAACCACAAAGCACACTCTCTCGTGCTTTTCACGCGTGGAAAGCTCCGGCTGTGCGCCGCTGCGGACTGCGTCCATTGCCGCGTCCACGGGAACAGTGTACTGAATGCCGCGCTTGACACCTGCCACTCTGCGGATCGCGTCGGAATGTCCCTGACTCACGCCCTTGCCCCAGAAGGTGTAGGTCTTGCCGCAGGGGAGAATGGACTCCGCATACAGGCGGTTCAGCGAGAACAGACCGGGATCCCAGCCGAGGGAGATCATCGCCAGATGACCGCTTTCCTTTGCGGCAGCGTCCACGTTTGCAAAATGCTCCGGAATTCTTGCATGGGTGTCAAAGCTGTCAATGACGTTGAAAAGCTTCGCCAGTGCCGGTGTCTGCTCCGGCAGATCGGTCGCACTGCCGCCGCAGATGATCATCACATCAATGGCATCCTGCATTTTCTCCGCATCGTCCATGCGGTACGCCGGAACGCCCTGCGTCATGAGCTTCACGGATGCCGGGTCGCGTCTGGTGAATACGCCCACAAGCTCCATATCATCATTCTGCCCGATCGCAAGCTCCACGCCCTTGCCGAGGTTGCCGTAGCCTGCAATGCCGATTCTGATTTTTTCCATCATAATTCCTCCATGCTGATTTTTTTGCAGTCGGAGCATTTGGTACACCTGACCGCCACGGGCGGACAACTGTCTGAAAATACCGACAACTTTATTATAGCATACTTTTTCGCAGATGTAAAGAGAAATTTTCATCCGCAATGCATTTTTTTGAAATATCAGTCCCTTGCCGCCGGAAGCTCCGGCAGGAATTCCACGAGGGGAAGCCCGAAACGCTCGGCAAGTGCACGGCACTGTTCGTGCATCTGCACATTGCTCATCCGGTCGGGGGTGTGCGCGTCCACGCCGATGATAGCGGAATTGCCCACCTCCTGTGCGATCTTCAGAAACGCAGGTGAGGTGTAGTGCCGCCCCTCGACCACACCGAGGAGGTTGATCTCCACCGGAATGTTCCGCGACCTGAGATACGCACACAGCCGGCGGTACTCCGCGTCATAGATCTGCGCGTCCCCGACAAAATGAAAGAGGTCGGGATGGGCAAGATAGGCAAAGCGTCCCGTTTCCATTCCTTCAATGCAAAGGTCGATATAGCGGCGGAATTCTGCTGCATCGGGACACGGCAAGCCCGTGTAGCTGCCGTATGGCTCACTTTCGGTGAAATGCTCACCGAGGAGCATATAATCCACCGGATACCCCTTGAGCATTTCGTCAAGGGAAGCCATCTTCTCCGGCAGATACTCCGTTTCAAAGCCGATATAAATGGTGATATCCCGCGCATATTCGCGCTTGAGATCAAGCAGGGAGGTGAAGTAGCGGTCGAGCTGGGAGGGGAGCATCCGCGAGCCGGAAATATAGTCCGTGTCGTAGCACCACGGGTTGTGGTCGGCAAAGCCGAGCACCTGCATTCCTGCGCGGATGGCGTGTTCGATGTATTCCCTGTCCTCACCCGCGGCATGTCTGCACCGCGCGGTGTGGGTGTGGTAGTTTGCGTATAGCATGTGTATCACGTCCTTTTCATTGTTTTGGAACCATCAGCTCCATAACCAGCAGAAGCGGCGAACAAAGCAGCATCCAGCCGTAGAAGATGGTGAGCAGCGTGTAGATGGTCCTGCCTTTTTTGGATTCCGTGCGCCTGCGGTTGAAAAAGCTCACTGCAAACAGAATGCCCGCCGCCGCAATCCAGCAGAGGGCTTTCAGGATGCCGGATGTCATGCACCACGGCACAACGAATGCCGCACCGAGCAGATAGCCCCAGTTGTATCTGAGAAACTTCTTTACCCTGTCCATTATATACACTCCTCCAGCCAGCCGAGGATATCGCCGAAGTTCAGATCCCTGCTGTAAGCAGCGATCGCTGCAATACGCTCCCTGAGGGAGTTGTCCGGTACTTCTGGAATATACATTTATAATAGCTCCTTTCCGGTTCGGTTTCTTGAACATGTATCTATCCTATTATACCGCTTTGCTTCTCTTTTGTCAAATCGCAGTACTTCCCTTAAAAATAAAATTTCTGAAAATAAGTTAAAACATTTTTCCGGCAAAAATAAAACCCCACAAAAAGTGCAGAAAAAGTCATAGACTGCATGGAAAAGAGTTGTAAAAATGTAGTTTTAAAGAGAATCGTTCATTGAAAAGACCGGAAAAATATAGTAAGATAATAACAAAGACATGCAATATTCACAATAATGCTTCGATCGAAAGGGGAGTTTTTATGCAATCCAGAGTATTGAAACGTCTGACCGGCGCATTCCTTGCCTGTGCAATGGCGGCGACCGGCGTTTCCGGCAGTATTCCGTCAAAAAATCGCATGACGGCATCTGCGGCGGGAACAAATTACCACTTTGACTTCGGCGGAAGCGGCGCAGCATCGGGCTATACCGGCGTGGGCGCGGGAGATGGCTACAACGCCTCACGCGGCTACGGCTTTGCCAATACCGCCGGCATCAAGAACGTTGCCGCATCCGGCAAAGGTGCGCTGAGCGATGCCGTGCAGTTCACGGACACCGGCTGGAAGAACACATTCAATGTGGATCTGCCCAACGGTCTGTACCGTGTGACCGTCACGCTCGGCAACACCAACCGCACCTCCGTTGTCGCGGAGAATATGCTCCAGATCATGAACATGACGGGTAACAACGCCGTGGATTCCATTCTTATTCCGATCACGGACGGACAGCTCAACATCATGGCAACGGATGGAAAGGCTGGCTATCCGCATACCATGAGTGCGCTGGATATCGAGTGGGTGTCCGATGACACCACGCTCCCGCCGACCATCTGGATGTGCGGTGACTCCACGGTCTGCAACTACTATCCCAAGGCGACCAGTACGCAGGCTGGCTGGGGACAGGTGCTTGACCAGTATGTGGATGCCTCATGGCAGGTGCGCAACATGGCGGCAAGCGGACAGTATGCCGCAGGCTTTGTCAGTGCAGGACAGTTCGCACCCATCCTGAAATACGGCAAGGCAGGGGATATCTACATCATCTCCATCGGCATCAACGATACCAATTATTCCAACGCGGATGAATACACGGAAACCGTGACCTCCATGGTACAGCAGGCGAAGGAAAAGGGCATGAAGGTCATCCTCGTCAAGCAGCAGGGACGCGCAAGCGATGTCAACAGAAACCCGCTGCTGGGCAGCAGATGGTTCAGCGGTCAGCTCGATGCCATCGGTGCGGCAGAAAATGTACAGGTCATCGACCTGTTTACCCCGTGGCAGGCGGACAATGTGGCAATGGGCTATGACAAGACGCTGAACTATTACATGTCCGGCGACGATCTCCACCCGAACCGTGAGGGCGCGAAGCGTCTGGCACAGTATGCGGTCGATCAGATCGACTGGAGCGGCACGGGCACATCCACCGGAAAGCCCGGCGCGGAGATCACGGAAAACACATGGTTTATGCTGAAGAATGTCAACAGCGGTCTGTACCTGTCCGCGGCAGAAATGCCGAAGGACGGCGGTGATGTCGTGCAGGCAGCCAATGGCGGCATTGATGCCGGACTTTCCCTCTGGAAAGCAGTTTCCGCAGGGGACGGCTACTACAAGATCTACAACGGCGCGGATGAGACGCAGCTCCTTGATGTGGCAAGTGCGGGCACGGACAACGGCACGAACATCGGCACATGGAGCAATACCTCCCATGATGCGCAGTCCTTCAAATTCGTGGACAACGGCGACGGCAGCTATCTGCTCGTGACAAAGGTCACGAACGACAAGAGCGCAGTCGGCATTGCAGGCGGTGCGCTGGAGTCCGGTGCGACTGCCATTGAATGGGAGATCGACGGTACATCCAACCAGAAATGGCAGCTCGAATATGTGAAGAAAACGGCGGAAGATGTGACTCCGGGCGATATGAACGAGGACGGTGTCATCAATGCCTTTGACGAAGCCATCCTCAAAAAGATGATGAACAAGGGCGACACTGACCGCCGCATGAAGCGCAAGGGCGATGCCAATGCCGACAGAACGGTGGACGCATCGGATGTAAAGACATTGCGCGACTTCATCATGGCACGCGGCAGCATTGAGCCGATGAAAACCGGAAACCGCGTCTACTACGCAGTGGATCAGGCATACAGTTCCGCGATCGAGGAGAGCTACAACGAGGGCTTCGCGTCCGATGCCTACCTGAACCTCGACAACAAGCTCGGCAGCTTCATCGAATGGAACGTCAGCGTTCCCAAGGACGGCAACTATCTGTGCACCTTCCTTGTGGCAAACGGCAGTGCCAATGACCGCAGTGTGAAGATCGAGGTCAACAACGCCAAGGATTACTGGATCCAGCCGTTCCTGACCACGGGTGCATGGACGACATGGGAGGAACGCGCGATCGTACTGCCGCTGCAAAAGGGCAGAAACATCATCCGCACGACCTCCAATACAGCGGAGGGTGCGCCGAATATCGACTATCTGCGTCTGGAGCTGACGGATGAGCCGATCGCGGAAACCTTTATTCCCAATACCACGCCCGCTGATCCGCCGCAGAATCCCGATACAAAGGGCAGAACGGTCTACATCGCAGGTGATTCCACCGTGCAGACCTACCGCGAAAGCTATGCACCGCAGCAGGGCTGGGGCTATTATCTGGGCAATTACATGACCGATGCTGTGACCGTGCAGAATCACGCGATCGCCGGCAGAAGCTCGAAGTCCTTCTATGACAACGGCAGACTGACCACGATCCTCGACAGCATTCAGGCAGGGGACTACCTGCTGGTGCAGTTCGGCATCAATGACGGTGCATCCACCAAGCCCGAACGCTATGCGCCGACCTGCGGCAAGGTGCCGGGCGATACGGGAAGCTTTGAGTATTACATGGCATTCTACATCGAGGGCGCACTGGAAAAGGGCGCAACACCGATCATCATTTCCCCGACGCTGAGCCTCAAGAGCAGCAGCGGCGGCGTATTCAAGGCGAATTACACCAACTACACGGATTCTGTGAAGAAGCTGGCAGGCTACTACAAGATCCCGTACATCGACCTGAACGGTCTGATGGTCGATCACTACAACAAGATCGGCTATGATGCGGCGTACAAGTACCATATGTGCTCCGCGACCGAGGGCGGCACGGACATGACGCATTTCACCGAAACCGGCGCAAATGCCGTGGCAGGTCTGGTAGCAGGCGCGATCAAGGGCATGAACACGGATCTGTCCGCACAGGTAAAATGATTTCTCCATCCTTTCTTATTGGGACTGCACATTTCGGTGTGCAGTTCCTTTTTTGCAGAGAAGCTGCATTTTTCACAGTTTTTCTCCATTCCCACTTGCTTTTTCTGTGAAATTGTGGTATGCTTAACATGAGAGGCAGTCCATGACGGACTGAAAAAACATGACTGGAGGAATGGTTATGAACAAAATGAAACTCTGCGCTGCCATGACCGCAGGCATCCTGCTGTGCACGGGAATGCCCGCATTGGCGGCGGAAGAAGAGGTGAAAATGAGCCGCATCACCCTGCTCGGTGATGCCGACAACAGCGAAAACGTCGGCGTTTCGGATGTTGTGAAGCTCACACGCTATCTTCTGAGCACGGACAAAAGCGTGTCCGACAATGCGGATCTTTCCGCGGACGGCGGCATTGACGGCTTTGACCTTGCGCTGCTCAAGGCAATGGTGCTCGGCAGATACCAGCCGCAGGATTTTACCAAGCTTGTCATCAACGAGGTCTGCGCGTCCAATAAGAAAAGCTGGTCGGATGCCGACGGCAGAGAACCCGACTGGGTGGAGCTGTACAACGGCGGCAGTACCGATGTTGATCTTGGCGGCTACGGCTTTGCGGACGGCAAGAAAAATCTCTACAAATATGTGTTCCCTGAGGGAACGGTCATTCCCGCAGGCGGCTATCTCATGGTCTGCTGTGATGACGGACTGACAAGCCTTGATCCGAAGGAGCACCACGCGCCGTTCAAGCTCAGCGCATCCGGCGAAACGCTCTACCTGACGCATCCGGCATACGGCACGCTCGATGTGGTGGAGATCCCTGCGGCGCAGACGGATGTTTCCTATGGACGCTTTGAGAACGGCTCTTCAAATCTGAGCAATCTTTCTCCGACACCGAACGCAAGCAATGATACCGCACAGCGCATCGTTGTGGTTGACGCTCCCGTATTTTCTGCGGAAAGCGGCTTCTATGCATCGGAATTCCAGCTGGATCTGACCGCGCCGGAGGGCTGCACCATCCGCTATACCACCGACGGCACCGATCCGCGCACCTCGGTGACTGCACGCGATTACAGCGGCAGCCTGCGCATCTATAACAACACAAACGAACCGAATGTTCACAGTGCCGGCAAGGATGTGAGCCTCTATGAGGATGCTGATCCGGATTTCAATGTGGACAAGGGCCATACCATCCGCGCAGTCTGCACGGATGCACAGGGCAATTTCAGTGATGTACTGACAAAGAGCTATTTTGTGGGCAAAACAGCCGCCTTCTATCAGGATATGAAGGTCGTGTCCATTGTGACCGATCCGGCGAACCTCTTTGATGAGGAAAAGGGCATCTATGTGGTCGGCAAGGCATACTACGACTGGAAGAACAGTGTGGGACAAAGCAGTGCGTATGAGGAATGGGATACGCGCAACCCCACCAACTACAATCAGAGCGGCAAGGAGTGGGAGCGTCCGGCAGCGGTGCAGGTGTTCGAACAGGGCGCACTTGTGTATGAAGGAAATGTGGGCATCCGCATTGCCGGCAATGCCACACGCAGCAACCAGCAGAAGAGCATCCGCCTGTATGCAAGAAGTGACTACGGCACATCGAAGATGAAGTACGAGTTCTTTGAGGGGCTGACGGATCTCAGCGGCAACCCGATTGAGGAATTCGACAAGGTGACCATCCGCAACCACGGCAATGATGTCAGTGATGCACAGATGCGTGATGATATTGTGCAGGAACTGGTGGCGGATATGGCTCTGGCGCGTCAGGCATCGCAGGAGTGCATTCTGTTCATTGACGGCGAATTCTGGGGCTTCTATGCGCTTAAGGAGCGTCTGGAGGACAATTATGTCGAGTCCCATTACGGCATTGACGCGGAGAATGTGACCACCATCAAGGTCGGTGAGATTGAGGGCGACGCGGCAGTCGGACAGTCCTACAGGGAGTTCTATGAGTGGGCAATGTCCGCAGATCTGCGCGATCCTGCCAACTACCAGAGAGTCTGCGACACTATCGACATGCAGAGCTTTATCGACTACATCACGCTGGAGACCTATGTCTGCAACTGGGACTGGTGTAATGAGAACGGCACGAACAACTGGCAGATGTGGCGTGTCAACGAGCCGGTCGAGGGCAATCCCTATGGTGACGGCAAATGGCGTTACATGCTGTTTGATACGGAGTATTCCAGCGCATTGTACAATGATGCCAAGACCTCCCATGCGTTTGATGCCATCGGCAATATGAACAAGCGGCAGGAGTGGACGAACATCGGCGCACTGTTCTTCAAGCTTCTGGAAAATGACGAATTCAAGGCGGAATTCGATGCCAAGTACCGCTGGCATGTGGAAAATACCTTCGACTATGAAACCAAAGTCAAGCCCCTGATCGACACCTTTGCCGCACAGCGCAAGGATGCGGCGTGTCTCACACTGCGGCGTTTCCAGGGAAGCTGGGGCAACAAGCTTGCCAGCCAGTACGATGCCAGCATCCGATCCGTGCACAATTTTTACCAGAACCGTGCACGCTACGCACTCCAGCATCTGGAAAAGTACACGGGCAGCAGCGGGAATACCAATGGAAACGGCAATACAAACAACGGCGGCAATCTGCTCAGCGACATGAGCCTGTGGAATCTCTACACGGACGATGCGGGCGGTGCAGGTACGATCAGCGTGGACAAGGACGGCGTTCTGACCGTAAAAGCAACCGGTGTCAGCGATGTCCAGTGGGGCGTACAGGCGCAGTATACGCCCGTGACGGTGGAAAAGGGCAAGAGCTATCGCTTCACCTACACTCTGTGCGGTGATGCCAACGGCACAGTTGCGGCATTCCTGCAAAGAAATGCCGATCCCTACGACACCTTCACATGGCGCAGTGAGTCCATCGGCACGACTGCCAAGACCTACAGCCAGACCTTTACCGCAAAGGAAACCTGCAATATCCTGAAAGCAGGCTTCGACTGCGGCTATAAAACGGGAACGTACTATATTTCGGATGTTTCTCTTGTTTGTCTCGGATAAAACAGAACGGCTTCTGCAGATCATGCAGAAGCCGTGTTTTTTATAGAAGCCCCATCGCTCTGAGCACCGTCATCGCGATCAGCGCGATAATGGCAATCAGCATCAGCGGGGAGGTCATGCAGGTGAAAAGCACCTGCTTTGCGGAAAGTCCGCATTCGTTTTTGCGGAATGTGAACAGCTCCTTGTGGTTGACAAGCTCGATGATGAGCAGGATGATGCCAAGTCCCATCAGTCCCATGACGAGCATACCGGAGAGCATGATCATTGCGATGCCGGAGAGGTTTTCCGTCATGTAGGCCATCGCCTCTGCATCCGTTTCGAGCTTCATCATCTCATACGGATCAAAGCTTCCCATAAAGAGCGACTGCACCGCACCAATGGTGTTCATGAATGCGTGCATGAGCATCGGGGCAAGGAGCGTGCGCGTCTTGAAATAGAGCATCGCTGCCACAAAGCCCATCACGCCCGTGTAGATCGTCTGGTCGAAATTGATGTGCCAGAGTCCGAACAGGATGCCGCACAGCAGAGCCGCCGGCAGCTCACCGCCTTTTTCCACACTGCGCAGCAGCGTGCCGCGGAACATCAGCTCTTCAAAGATCGGCGCGTAGAGGATCATTGCCACAAGATTTGTCACCATCGAGAGCCAGTGCGGTTCTGCCGCAAAGCTCTGCGCCACCATGTCAAGCTGGAACACGGACTGCAGGAGCATCCAGAACACACGGCTGATCATCGTGGAAGCGTAGATGATGCCAAGACCAATGATGATCCAGCGGAACATCTTGGAAAGCGGCACAGCAGGTTTTCCGAATGCGTCACGCAGACGCAGTCCCAGCTTTTTGCCGCCGGCAAAATGGAACACCAGCAGGACGAGAGGGACGGTTACAGGATATTGCAGTGTGAAAGCAAGAAATCCGTAGAGTGCGCCCAGAAAGCCGCCGTCGATGTCTCCGAACGGCTTCATAATGACGGCAAGAACACCGGAAAAGGTGAAGACCAGTCCATAGAACAGGAGCAGCATCAGTCCGCTTGCGTTCGAGCCGGTCCGCAGCTGTTTGCGCAGTTCCTGCGCATCCATTGGTGCGGTAGAAGTTTCAGTTGTTGTTTGCATGTCAGTACCTCCGATCGTTAATATGCTAACATTATAACATGTTTAGCGAAATTTGTCGATGCCATTTGAGGAAATATGGCGGAATGCACAATATCAGGAGGCTTTATGCGGGTTTTACTGTGAAAAAGCCCACCCCTTTACAGGAATGGGCTGAATGCTATCTTAATACATCATGCAGCAGTGCAAGCTGATCCGCCGCAGTCGGGATGCCGTCACTGTCATGGTCGGCAAGCTGCTTCTGGATGGTACTGAGCTTTTTGCCGCAGAGAAGATTCTGCGACAGCGCGATCACATCCGAAATGGAAAGCACGCCGTCAAGCGTCAGGTCGCCCGTCAGCATGTCCGAACTTCGGGCAATGGGCGTTTCAAAGCTGCCGTCACCGTCCGTGTCTATGGATGCACTGAGCACGCCGTTCTCTGCCCGATGCAGGAGAACACGGTCGGCCTGCACGGAAAATCCCAGTGCTTCGTCAGTTTCGCCGCTTCGCAGATTCACGGAGAGCATCCGCAGGTCGTCCGCTGTCAGAAGATAGCCCGCATCCACGCGTTCCAGCTCTGCACGGGAAGCGTTCTGTCCCTCAATGTGCAGATAATTGTCATCCGCGCAGATTTCCTCACTGTACAGGATCTTCATTTCATAATCCGTCTGCACGCCCTCCATCGTGATCCTGCCGGCAGGATCGAATGCCGCGCTGACTGCCGCGTCCGCGCTGAGCCTGAGCAGACAATCCTCATAGTTCATTACCAGTGCCAGCGAATCGGGCGTTTCGAGCTGCATCAGATAGCCGCTGTCCGGCTTCGGAAGTGCAAAGCAGACCTCCTGCACATGATTCGCACCGGCAAGTGATGCGAAGGCACGAATGCCGCTTCCGGGCACTTCAGAATGCAGTGTCTCCGGCGGCGCGGGATTTCCGGCATCATCAGTCTGGGAAATGGTGAACTCCGCGCTGATGGGGGAGGAGGTCAGGATGGAAATATAGGGATCGGGGGAAATGTATTCTGAGCCGTCCAGATAGCCGCCGCGGTTGAGCAGGTCAATATCATCCGTGACAATGCCCAGATAGCTCTTGCCGGAATGCAGACCATAGCCGGGAATCGTCCATTCCCATGTGTCCGTGTTGAAATACAGGCAGCAATCATCCTGCAAACCGTCATAATTGGAATCGTACAGCAGAGTCTTCCGGTTGTAGGTCTTGCCGTCATGGACGAAATGTCCTGAAATGAGATCATATGCCACGACCGCGTGAGCACCCCATGTATAGTCCACATAGGTCAGCAGGGCGGGGGAGTCCTTTGCCATACAGTCTATGAGAATGCGCAGTTTTTCCTCCTCGGTGCGCAGATAGACATAGTCCGTCTGCATTCCCATTATCATGTCGGTTTTCTGGAGTGCGCAGTAATAGTGGATCAGCGACAGGATCTCCTCCGAGGGGGGACTGCTGATGTCATGCAGCGTGTGTGCGCCGACCTGCCACTGTGCGGGGTTCATGATGTCATTGTGTGCAAGCAGTGAGGTCACTGCCATGCCATAGCACGCGCCGCCCCACGAATTGAACAGCATTGCATCCACGCGCTCACGCTCAATCGGATTCAATCCCTCTTTCAGTTTTTTTAAATAATTGCTGTTCATTTTATAATAGGTTGTGCCGAATGCCTGTGCGCTGTTGAGGAAGCTCCAGTCATCCTCGCCGAGAACAAACCCCGTATCTTCGGGCGTTTCGATGATTTCCACATAGCCGTCCGTCCATGTCACGTTTCCGGAAGCGGCATGATCCCTGTCCGCGTCCAGACTGCTCCAGACATGGGGCTTGTATTCCGCATCGCAGTAGCTGACTGTGTACACATCCCCGATCTGTGCATCCTCCGGAACCGTCAGCTCCACTTTCAGGATCGTGCCCGTATCGTACCAGTTTTCATGATTGGCAAGCACGCGCCAGATGAGATCCTGCCCGACGGATGCGTAGCCATCATCGTAGTCAAGCCATTTGATATCCTTGTCAAAGCCGCAGCGTTCATCAATGCGGACACCGAATTCCGCGGCATCAAAGCCGGCATTTTCCGTCACACGGACATAGACGGGCACGGTGTGATCAAGTGCCGCAAGCTCGTCAAGCGTCAGTGTGATGCGGTCGATTTCGATGGAAATGCCGTTGTTTTCTGAACCCTGCGCAGCTGCTGTGTAGCCGGAACAGACTGCTGCCATGAGCAGAGCCGTGATGCCGGCGATCAGTTTTGTTTTCATACAGAAACCTCCTTTCAGTTTGTCAAGTGGTTTCTGTCATATCTCTCCAATTTTATTATATCACGCATCCGCGCGGATTGCAAGGGGTTTTGAAAAAGTTCATAAAATCTGGAAATTCCCCCTTGACAACCACGGAATTCTGTGCTATAATAAAACCATTCTACAGAAAGGAAGGTGAACGGTATGTTCAGAAGTTATCAATCCATATGCAGCACAACAAAATCACATAACCACACAAACAAGACAGCCGTATGCCTTTCGGATGGGGGAGCCTGCGTCTAATTTTCCGCAGGTCATAGTATCTTACCGTACGGATTCAATGGGCACTTCTGTTTTGAACAGGAGTGCCTTTTTGCGTCCGTCTGCGGGCAAATCTTCCATCCGGCAAGGCAGGTGCGGCAGAAAAGGAGTACACTATGTTTGAGATCCGCGGCGCGTACAGCATGGCAAAGGTCTTTACCGACTGCGCCGATGCGACCGCCATTTCACAGATCACCGCACTTTGCAATCAGCCCTTTGCAGAAGGGGCAAGCATCCGTATCATGCCCGATGTGCACGCCGGAATGGGCTGTACCATCGGCACGACCATGACTATCACGGACAAGGTCGTTCCCAATCTCGTCGGTGTGGACATCGGCTGCGGCATGGAAACTGCCGTCCTCCGGGAAACCCACATCGAACCCCAGCGGCTTGACAAGGTCATCCGCGAAAAGATCCCGTCCGGCTTTGCCGTCCGCGAAAAACCGCACAGCTTCGCCGATCAGACCGACCTGCTGGAGCTGTACTGCTTCGACCACATTAACGAAAGCCGTGCACTTTGCAGCATCGGCACGCTCGGCGGCGGCAACCACTTCATCGAGGTGGAAAAGGGGAGCGACGGCACGCTCTACCTCGTCATCCACTCCGGCTCGCGTCACCTCGGCGTGGAGGTCGCAAAATGGTATCAGGAGGAGGCGTACCGCCGCCTGAACAAGTCCAGTGACACGGATGTAAACGCGCTCATTGCACAGCTCAAAGCCGAGGGCAGACAGCGCGAAATCTCCGGCGCGATCAAGGCACTGAAAAACACCAAGCGCACCGATGTCCCCAAGCACCTTGCCTACTGCGAGGGCGAGCTGTTCCGGCAATACATCCACGACATGCGGATCGTGCAGGAATTTGCAAGCCTGAACCGCCGCGCGATGCTCCGTGAGATCGTCAAGGGAATGCACTGGCATGTGCAGGAACAGTTCGCGACCATCCACAACTATATCGACACCGAGCACATGATCCTGCGAAAGGGCGCGGTTTCCGCACAGGAGGGCGAAATCCTCCTCGTGCCCATCAATATGCGTGACGGCTCACTGCTTTGCAGAGGAAAGGGCAACCCTGACTGGAACTGCTCCGCACCCCATGGCGCAGGGCGGCTGATGTCGAGAAGCGAAGCGAAGGAAAGCTGTTCCATGGCGGAATACCGCCGGCAGATGGAGGGCATCTACACGACCTCCGTCAGCCGTGATACGCTTGACGAATGCCCGATGGCGTACAAGGATATGGCAGCCATCACCGAGAACATCACTCCCACCGCCGAGATCGTGGATGTGCTCAAGCCCATCTACAATTTCAAGGCAGGTTCGGAGGATGCACCGTGGAAGAAATGAGGTACGGATGGAAAAATTCGTACCCTATGCCAAAATGAGCAAAAAAGCCAGAAGAAAGCTGGATCTGAAAAAGCGCGGAAGCTGGGGGCTTTGCAATCCTGCCGCGCGGCAGGAGGAGAATAAAAAGGCGTACAGGCGGCACACGAAGCACAGGAAAAGAAACTGGGAGGACTAATCTATATGCATGAAATAGAACTGGAAAAAATGCCCCGTGTCATCCTCGTTGGCATCGACACGGGAGAATATGACGCACAGCAGTCCATCGAGGAGCTGGCAGAGCTTGCGGATACCGCAGGCTGCGAGGTCATCGCCACTGCCATCCAGAGCCGCCCCGCACCGGAAGCGGCAACCTGCATCGGCGCAGGCAAGCTGGAGGAGATCGCAGAGCAGGTGAAGGTGCTCGAAGCGGACATGCTCATCTTTGACCTTGAGCTGACCGGTATGCAGATGCGCAACATCTCCGATGCCGCCGACTGCAAGGTCATCGACCGCACCATGCTCATCCTCGATATCTTCGCAGGACGCGCACGCACCCGTGAGGGCAAGGTGCAGGTTTCTCTTGCGCAGTACAAATACCGCATGACGCGCCTGACCGGTATGGGCACGGCACTGTCCCGACTCGGCGGCGGTATCGGCACGAGAGGACCGGGCGAAACGAAGCTCGAAACCGACCGCCGTCACATCCGCAGCCGTGTGGCACAGCTCGAAAAGGAACTGCGTGAGATGGAACAGCACCGCAAATTCATCGGCAGCCGCAGAAAGAAGGACGGCATTCTGACCGCCGCCATTGTCGGCTATACCAATGCCGGAAAATCCACGCTTTTTAATATGCTCACCGATGCCGGTGTGCTGGCAGAAAACAAGCTCTTTGCCACGCTTGATGTCACTGCAAGAGCACTCGAACTGCCCGACGGCAGAACCGTGCTCCTGTCCGATACGGTCGGACTCATCCGCCGCCTGCCCCACCATCTGGTCGAAGCGTTCCGTTCGACGCTGGAGGAAACGGCGCAGGCAGATCTTATTCTGCATGTCCTCGATGCCTCCGAGCCGGATGTGCAGGAGCGCATGAAGATCACGCAGGAGCTTCTGAACGATCTGGGCTGTGCGGAAATTCCGCAGATCCATGTGCTCAACAAGGCGGATCTTGTGGATATCCCCAAGCAGAGCGACTTTGAGAATGTCTGGATCAGCGCGAAGCCCGGTGACGGACTCGACCACCTGCTCAAAGCGATCGTGCACGGACTGCCGCAGACCGCAAAGCGCATGAAGCTCTGCATTCCCTATGCCGAGGGCGGATTTTTGCAGCTCCTGCGCGAGGAGGGCAAGCTCTTTTCCGAGGAATACACCGCGGACGGCACGCTTGTGGATATCATGGTGGATGTCAAGCGGCAGAAAAAAGCGCAGGAATATGCCGTGGAAGATTGACATTTCCGCGCAGATATGTTATCATAAATGTGTCAGCATTGTCAGAAAGGAAGTGCAGTCATGAAAGGATTGGCAAAGATCATCGTACTGATCGCAGTTGCGGCGTATATCATATCCCCCGTTGACCTCGTGCCCGGCCCTGTGGATGACATTATCGTCCTGCTTCTGACGATCGCGGCAAACAAAAAATTAACACATGACGAGTAAGGAGAGAAGTGTTTGAAGCATTTCAACAAAAAGGAGATTGTATCCTGATCGGGAGGTCAGAGATAGAATCACACAGACCTCCCATAGGATTTCACAAAACACGAAAATTCTCTGGAGGTAATTATCATGAACGAAAACATCATCATCCGACTGGAAACACCCGCTGACTACCGTGCAGTGGAAACACTCACCCGTGAAGCATTCTGGAATCAGTATGTGCCGGGCTGCAATGAGCATTATTTTGTGCATGTGATGCGTGAGCATCCCGATTTCGTGCCGGAGCTGGCATTCGTGCTGGAGCTTGACGGCGGGATCATCGGCAATGTCATGTACACAAAGTCCCGACTTGTGGACAAATCCGGCGAGGAAAAGACCATTCTTTCCTTTGGTCCTCTCTGCATCCATCCGGCGCACCAGCGCAGGGGATACAGCGGACTTCTGCTGGAGCATTCCTTTGCAAAGGCACGGGAGCTGGGCTACGATGCCATCGTCATTTTCGGCAGCCCCGCGAATTATGTGGGACGGGGCTTTGTCAGCTGCCAGAAGCACAATATCTGTCTGGAGGGCGATTATGTCCCGATGGCAATGCTCTGCAAGGAGCTGAAACCCGGTGCATTTGACGGCAGAAGATGGTATTTCCACGAGAGCACCGCAAGTGCTCCCTGCGAGGATGAAGCCGCTGTTGCTGTGTTTGATGCACAGTTCCCGCCCAAGGAAAAGGGCTGGAAGCCGAGTCAGGAGGAGTTCTATATTCATTGCAGATCGGGGATGAAGCTGGAGGATTAACGCTCCTTGTCCGCTGATTCGTTTGTAGGATAACATAAAACCGCCGTACAGTTTTTACGCTGTATGGCGGTTTTTGTTTCAGGCTTCCGTTGTTTCCTGCATCTTCTTCAGATACTTCCGATACGTCGCAATAAACAGGATCGCTGCAACCGTTGTTGCGAGATAATCCGTGATGGGCTGTGCCATGGAGAGGATTCTGGCATCGTGGAAGGTGTTCAGGATCAGGATGGTCGGGATGAACAGGATACCCTGCCGGCTCAGGGAAAGGATCAGGGAGGGGAGAGCTGCACCGGTGGACTGGATCGCATTCATCAGCACGAACAGCACACCCAGAATGGGACCGGAATAAATATAGATTCTTGCAAACTGCATACCAAAGCCGTATGCGTCCGCATTATCGAGAAACGCCGTTACCAAAGGACCTGCAAAGGCGTAGCAGACTACTGTCATCACCGCACTCAGACCAAGCGCGAGACACAGCGAAAATTTCAGCACTGCCATGTAGCGTTTGCGGTTGCCTGCACCGAAGCAGTAGCCCAGCAGCGGCTGGATGCCCGTGCCCAGTCCGATCAGGAGCATCACCACGATCATGTTGACCTTCATCGCCACGCCCAGACCTGCCACCGCCATATCGCCGTGCGGCTGCATGAGGTTGTTGATGATGATATTCGAAAAGCTCATCAGCACGCTGTTGAGGGATGCCGGAATGCCGATCGCGAAAACTCCCGAAAGGATGCCGTTTCTTACACGGTAGTGCTTGGGATGGATCGAGAGGATGGATTTTTTGGAGAGCAGGTGGACGAGGTAGATCACCGATGAAACCACATTGCCCAGCACCGTTGCGATCGCCGCACCGGCAACATCCCAGCCGAAGCTCAGGATCATGATCGGATCGAACACGATGTTCACCAGATTGCCGGCGATCATGCCAGCCATTGCGATCACGGGCTTGCCCTCCGCACGGATGATATTGCTGAATGCATTGCTCAGGATGAGGAATGGGATACCCAGTGCCACGATGGAAAGATACTGCGAAGCATAGCCCACTGTATCCGCACTTGCACCGATGAGCATACAGATCGGACGGCTGAACAGGATCATCAGGAGTGTGGAAACCACGCCGATCCCCAGCCCCGTCCAGAAGCAGAATGACGAGATGCGCCGCGCCTTCCTTTCGTTGCCCTCTCCCAGTGTGCGCGAGATCAGGGAAGTGCCGCCGATACCGAACAGCATACCCACTGCCATGAACAGCAGAAATGCCGGCGTTGCGACAGAAACCGCCGCGACCATAAGCGGATCTTTGGTCTGCCCGATGAAAAATGTATCCGCCAGATTGTACAGCAGCACCATGATCATGCTGACGATCGAGGGGATGATGTTGGTCAGTACAGCCACCGGAACGGGGGCGTTCCGGAAGACTTCTCTTGTCTTGTCATTCATATGCATTCTCCTTTTTGTATATTTTCTATCTTTTATTTTATACCTCGGATCGAAAAAAGTCAAGAATTGTCGGGGATATAGACGAATTTTCCACGCTATAGGCAATTTGGTACAAAATCCCTTTTGTTTTTTTGTGCGTTTTGCATATCTCGGCATGTGCGTTTTTCGTTGACTTTTCGGGGATTCTGTGCTATCATATACATATGGTAGAAAACCTTTCCCAAAAAGGAGATGGAATTATGCAATATTTACGAAAGCTGACCGCGTTTCTGACAGCCCTTGTGCTCTGCGCAAGTGCACTGCCCGTGTCGGCGGCAGAGCCGCAGTCCGCACTGCTGGACATGACACAGTTCACGGTCATGGACGAAAATCTGGCGCATCTGGGGGCGGACTATCTCAGGGATGCGTCTGTTTTGTTCGATGATCAGGACAAAGTTCCTGCCTCGCCGGAGGATACGAGTGTGGACAAGGAGCTTTGGGAGGCGACCGGCCACACCAACTGGAAACCCAATATGCAGGCGTTCGGGGATGATTCGTTCTACATCGACTTCGGGGCGAATTACGTCATTACCGGCATCTGCTTTATGGATTCCAACGGTATCAACGAATGGACGGTGGAAAGCGGCGAGCCGTTCGCGTGGGAGGAGATCGGGGCGTTTACGACCGACTGGTACAATGCGTGGCGCGGTCTGACCTTTGAAAATCCAAAAGCCACACGCTATCTGCGCTTCTCCACGCCCGCAGGGGACAGCGGCGTAGCGGAGCTTGCGATCTATGGCTATTTTTCGTCCGATCTGACGGAGAAACAGCTTGCGAAAACTGCCCCGAAGCCGAACACCTCCGCACAGATCAACCTCACCGCAGGCGGTATCATCGGCTTCAATGCGTTCATTGACGATCCGATGACAGCGATCATGGCAGGCGGCAACGTGCGCGAGTATCACAATTTCAGCTGGCTTCTCGATGCAAGCGGAAAAACCAAATTCACACAGGGCACATGGGGCGATATGGACAGCTTCTATGCCTCGATGAAAGCGCAGAACATCGACATTATTCCGTGTTTTCAGGCTGGCAGTGCCGTGATTTCCGGCGATGCGGATTCCGTGCCGGAAATTCCTGTTGCCGAGGGTGCGGATACCCTCGATCCGGAAAGCTACGCCCTCCATGCGCAGACGCTCTATCAGGTGGCAGCACGCTACGGACACAATCCCGATGTCGATCCCTCCACGATCAATATCACCGATGCGCAGGATGTGAAAATCGGCATGGGGCTTCTGAAGGCACTGGAAAATTCCAATGAGCCGAACAAGGGCTGGGCTGGCAAGTCGAATTACTTTACGCCCTATGAGCTGGCGGCGATGTGTTCGGCGGATTATGACGGACACGAGGGCACGATCCCGAACGCCGGCGTGAAAGCCGCCGATCCCGATTTCAAGCTTGCCATGGGCGGACTTGTCGGCACGCCGACCATGATCGACTACCTCGACGAAATGAAGCTGTGGTTCGATTATAACCGCACGGACGGGAAATTCGCCGTGGACATCATCAATGTCCACATCGGACCGGATACTCCGAATCCGGAGGACAGCGGCTTTGTCAAGCGGATTCACGAGCTTCAGGACTGGATCGGCGAGAATGCCCCCGGCACGGAATTGTGGATCTCGGAATTTGAGGTCGTCATGTCCGACTGTGAGGTCGAGGGTGTGGATAACCATGACAATGAGAATTTCCAGCGGAAATATGCGCAGCGAGTGGCGAGAACCTACCTTGCCGCCATCGCAGAGGGCGTGGACAGGGTGTCCAAATTCCAGCTCCGCGATGAGGGCGAGGGCGTGTACTATGATTCCGGTCTGGTGACGCAGAAGGGCAGCTGGAAGAAGAAAACGGCGTGGTACTATGTTTCCTGCATGACGGATGTGCTGGAAAATGCCGATTTTACAGCGGATCTCTCCGAGAACGGCGTGTCCTGCTATGCGTTCACCGATCGGGACACGGGGGAGAAGATCTATTGTCTCTGGTCGCCGACGAATGAGGACAAGGTGATTGCGGATCACAGCCTTTCCATCGGGAATGCGGCGTATGCGTATCTGACCGTGCCCTCGGAATATGCGGAGGGTATGACCACGGAAATGCCCGTATCCGGCGGAAAAGTGACGCTCGATGTTACCGAAACGCCCGTGTTCATCCGGACAGCAAACGCACCGGAGCAGATCATCAACGGCAAGGGGCAGTATCTCGCACCGGAGCGCATCTGCCTGAATGCCGATTTTTCGACGGAAACCAACGACCTGACCGCAAAGCCGCAGGACAACACGCTCAACCAGTTCTACCGCATGTTCGATGAACCGCAGACCATGCCGCAGATGATCTACGGCGATACCGACACGCTCGGAAAGCCGGAAACCAATGTCAATGCGGGCAATATCACATGCTACGCAAAATTCCCGAAACCCTGCGTTTTCACGGGCTTCGGGGTGTATGATACCTTTGGTACGGGCGGCATTTCGGTCTATGACGCGCACACGGACAAGCTTCTCTGGTCAAGCGATCTGGGCGGCTACATGTACCGCGCCATGACGCTGACGGCGGCTTCTGCCCCGACGGATCTGCTGAAGATCGTCAAGGCTGGCGGTGAGCTGAATGAGCTGGCGTTCTATGGTTATGAAGCACCGGCAGCCTTTGCAATGGATGTCAACGCCGATGGTCGTGTGGATGGCTTTGATCTCGCCGAAGCGAAAATGCGCTTCCGGAGCGGAGAGCTTGCCGGCACAGTGAACGATATCGTCCGTTTACAGCGGTATATTTTGGGGAAATAGCTTGATTTCGGGCGCAAAATATGCTATAATAAAGGAGCAGAGTGCATTCTCTGCTCCTTATAACATGAACTGGGAAATACATCCCCCGCCACTGCGGGAAAAGGAGTTAATTTATGAAGCGAACCACCGCGCTCTTCTGCGCCTGCCTGATGCTCACCGGCATGTTTGCCGGATGCGGCAAGGATACCAATACCACTGCTCCCACCGGATCTGTTGATTCTGCCGCCGAAACTGCCGCACCCACCGAGCCTGCGCCGGTTTCCAGAAATCTCTGCTACATCACCGGAAACGGCACAACGGATGCCGCAGAGCTGGAAAAATTCCGCGAACAGCTCGCCGCGGACGACTTTGTATGGAACGAATCCACATTCTCAGACATCCCTGCGGATGCTGACGCGCTCATTCTGAATGCGCCCACTGCCGACCTGACACGGGACGAGATGAATGCCCTCAACAGCTATATGGATGACGGCGGTCATCTGCTGCTCCTCCTGCCGGCATATGAGGAAGAAATACGCTTCAAATACCTTGCGCAGTTCCTTGAACCCTACTGCCTGCGATTCGATTATGACCGCATTTCGGAAACCGATGCGTCGCGTATGCTCGACGGTGACAAGTTCACCATCCAAACGGACTATATCGGCAGACCGGATAACATGCCCCTCTATTCCTCCGCACAGGATGCCGGCATCGTCTATTTCCATGATGCACGGAGCTTCCATTTTGTGTATCAGGATCACTTTAGTACGGTAAAACAGGATGTGATGCTGAAAACCGCCGCGTCCGTCATTGGCGAGCCTTACGGCGGTCAGGAGGACGATCCGCTGACCTATGAGGAAACTGCCCTCGATGTGATGGGCTATGCCCGCCATGAGGACAAAGCCAATGCGTCCATTGTTTATGTCGGTGCTGCGGACTTTCTCAGCGATGACAGCTATTCTGCGGATAATGCTGCCGCTGCATGGGTGCACAGCGCACTGGAGTGGTTCGTGCTGTATTGATGCACATGAAAATGCACTTTGTGCACCATTAACATTGTTTAACCACTGTTTTTATAAATTCTGGAAAAACTTTACAAAACCCCTTGCTTTTTTCCAGAAAATGTGCTATACTATAATCAGGTCGTGACGAAAACGTTTAAGTAGACCTGAAATCGACAATCCGACAGTATTGCTGAACCATTCAGCAAGTTCTTTCAGTGACAGGAAACGGACAGAAAAGTAGGACGGATGAGGAGCCTGCCACCGCGGAATCCGATGATTCAGCGATTACCCAAAACCATTCTGGGGGTGGAAACATGAGGACCTGTAATCATATCTTTTCGACAATGCAGCAGTTCAGTATTTTTTTGGAGGAGAACGACATTTCCTGCGATGCCTCAATGCTTGTGCGCGTTCACACAGCTGTGCATGACGCAGAGGGAATGCGCGCACTTCTTGAGGAGCTGAAACTGCTTCTGCCCAATGCGCAGTTCATTGGCTGCAGCAGTCCTGCCGTAATTTTCAACGGAAGACGGCTGACGGAGGTCTGCATGATTTCCGTTACAGTCTTTGCTGTGCCCGAACAGTGCAGTGTGGACAGCGTCAGTATTTCCTGCTTTTCCGAATGCAATGAAAGCGGCGAAAGAACCTCGGTATCCGGTGACGTTCTTGCCATGCAGGTGATCGAATCGCTTGGACTGCGTGAACGGAAAGGGCAGCTTCTGGTATTTCTTCCGCAGAAATACTATCAGGCATGTAAGTTTGCTGAAACGATCGACACACTCTGCCCTGACATCCGCATCATAGGCGGCATAGCCAATGACCAGCAGGTGGAATTCAGTGCAGAAGGCGTGATCACAGAAAGTGACTTTACCATTTCCCGTGAATACTGCGGCTCCGGTCATCTGGCGGCGGCAGTGCTCTCTTCCCCGCAGATGCAGTGCTCGGAGAGCTATGCGCTGGGTATGGAGAAGATCAGCGGCTACAGAACTGTGGATCGCTGCGAGGGCAATTTCATTTACGAAGTTGCCGGACGCACGCCCACGGAGCTGCTTGCGAAATTCGGCGGCGGCAATATTGACAGGGCAAATCTCGGTGTGATCCGTATTTTCCCGGTCATCCGCAAAAAACACCCGACCTGTGCATGGCCGATGGCGTTCAGCGGCGGCAGCAGAAAGATCGACGCAGTTATGATCATGGATGAGCTTGAGCAGGGCGAGGAAGTCGCACTGGGCTTTATCAGTCCGACGCTTGTGGTGGACGAGGTCAACCGCATGTACCGCAAACTGAAAAGCCAGCCGGGTGAAACGATTTTCGCCTACAGCTGTACGCTCCGTGCAGAAATGCTCCAGAACTGCTCCAAATGGGAGCAGAAGCCCCTGAATCACACTACGGCGGCTGGTGCGTTCCTCGGCGGTGAGTTCTTCTATGACGGACAGCACAACCGCTTCGGCAACTGTACCTTTGTCGTGTCCGCACTTGCAACCTCGGATACCAAGCTCGTTCTGGATACCTCCAACCTCGGCACGACGCATATGCTCTATCATGATAACGAGCATCTGATCGACTTTCTTGCGATGTCCGCAGCCGACGGAAACCAGAAGGACAATCGTTTCTTCCAGGAAATGAAATCCCGTCTGTACGACAACCGCGAGCTGCGTCTCGGACGAATTGCAAAGCTGTTTTATGATACGCAGGTACATAAGATCAACAAGCTTTGCCTGATCTCTGCGCGTAATTGCAGTGAGATGATCGCGTATGCAGGCTACCGTGCCTATGACCGTCTGACATGGCAGGTGCTGGATATGATGCAGAAGTTCCTGAAAGACTATCATTTCTGGTACTATCTTTCCGATCAGGGCGAGCTGATGATCTCTGCAAATGACGATGTGACCGCGGAGGAATTCGAGCAGCTGATGCGCAGGCTCTGGACGCATCTTTCGACCGCAGAATACTACCGCATCCTGCCCGTTTATGATTTCTGTCTGGCAATGAACGATTCCAATCTTCTGCGCTGTGTCAAGATCGCACAGAGTGACCTGCGCGGCAGAAGTGACCTGCACTTCCTTGTCTTCTCTAAGGAGATGGGCATGGCGGACAAGAATGTCCATGATATGCATATGGTGCATGTGATCAATGACGCGATCGCCAATGACGGCGTACTGCCGCATTATCAGGGCATCCATGACAATTCCGCCAAGAAGATCGTCATGTATGAGGCACTGATGCGCATCTGTGATACGGACGGAAAGGTCTATTATCCGGGAGAATTTTTCCCGATCGCCAGAAAATACGGCTTGTACGGTCAGCTTTCCCGTCAGATGATTGCAAAGGTCATGGCGTATATCGAGAAGAAGGACAAGCTTGTCACGATGAATCTTTCCATGCAGGACATCCTTGATCCGCTGGTGACAGAGCTGATCTACACAAATATGAAGCATTCCAGACATCCGGAAAATTATGTCTTTGAGGTCGTGGAATCGGAGGAGATCAATGATTACGATGCCCTCGCCCAGTTTGCGGAGAAGATCCATGCCTACGGCGGCAAGATCGCGCTGGACGATTTTGGCAGCGGCTTCTCGAACCTGATCCATGTACTCCGTCTGGATCTGGATTTCCTGAAGGTGGACGGCGGCATCATCCAGAAGATCTGTGATGACCGCAACTGCTGTCAGCTTCTCCAGATGCTGGCAATGTGGTGCAAGATGAGCAACAAGAAGGTGATTGCAGAGTTCGTAGAGAATGACGCGATCCAGAACATCCTCTGTGCCTATGATGTAGATTATTCACAGGGCTATCTCTTTTCAAGACCGAATAAGCTGATTCCGCAGGATGAAGCATAAAATACAAAGGGCTGCTGCATATTTTCGTGCAGCAGCCCCTTTTTATGAGATTTGCCTGTCCATGGGCATTCTTCCGTCAAAGCCGCCCTGCGGCGGTGTCATGCCCTCGGAAAATACAGGTTCGCCGTTTTCATCAGTCGGCATCTGCATGTCGTGCGGCGGTGTCATGCCCTCGGAAAATACAGGTTCGCCGTTTTCGTCAGTCGGCATCTGCATGTCGTGCGGCGGTGTCATACCCTCGGAAAATACGGGTTCGCCGTTTTCGTCAGTCGGCATCTGCATGTCCGGACGCTGACCTCTGCCGCCGCCCATGTTACCGTGTCCGCCGCCGCGGAAGCCGCCGCCCATCATGTTTCCGGCATCACCAAGGAACGCGACCGTATCCGTAAAGGTGAAGCTGCCGATCTCCGTACCGCCTGCTGTGCAGGTGCAGGATGTGCCGTCCGCAAAATCAGGACTGCTCACGATCAGGGAATTGAAGGCTTTTGCTGGCGTGTGTGCGAGAAGCTCGCTGCCGTCCGCACCGAGGATGCGGATCTCCGTGCCGCCATCCTGCATCGCGTCAAGCGTAATGACAGCGGTTTTCTGCGTACCTCTGGGATATTCTGCCATGCCGGAGCATCCTGCCGCAATGAGCAGACCGCCCGTGCAGAGCAGTTCGCCGTTACTGTCGATCGCGCCGTTGCCGCTGTTTGATGGACCATCCACAATGACCGTGCCGCCGCTGATGCGCAGATCGCCGTTGGAATCCAGCCCGTCACCGTCCGCATTCACATACACCGAACCGCCGGAGATCTCCAGGGATGCCCCTGCCGAATAAGTACCCATGCCGCCCTGTACAGTGCCGTCACTGGCGTTCATGCCGTCATCCTCTGCTGTGACCTCGATGCTGCCGCCGGAAATGCGGATGGCTGCCGCCTCGATCCCCTCATAGGCTTTCTGCACGCGAACAGTACCGCCGTCTGCAAGGAACTGCGTTTCTGCCTGAATGCCGTCCTCTGCCGCTTCGACTGTGATACTGCCGTCATGGATGTACACAAAGCCGCGGCTGGTGTCCTCGGTATTGTCCGATTTGATGCCGTCACCGCCTGCCTTGATATTGACCGTGCCGCCTGCAAATGCGGCATAATCCTTTCCTTTGATGCCGTTTCCGACCGCCGTGATGTGCAGCGTGCCGCCCGTGATAACAATGTCATCCTTGCTGGTGATGCCCTCGTTATAATTGCCTGTGACTGTGAGCGTGCCGCCGCCGTTGATGGTCAGGCTGTCCTTGCTGAAGATTGCCGCGTCCGGCTCGTTTCCTTCCTGTGCATAGGTGCTGCCGTCGGAAACCGTATTCTCCGAGCCGTCTGCGAGCGTCAGGAAGCATTTCTTTGCCTGCTGGACATAGATCGGCGCGGAATCCGCGCAGGACAGGGAAACACCGTCAAGCACGAGCTGCACCTTTCCGGCAGAATTGACAAGGATCTGCCCGTCATCAAGCACGCCCGTGATCCGGTACACGCCCTCGTCCGTGATGGTGATGTCACTGCCGTCCGCGGATGCGCCCGTACCGTCAATGGTGACTTCGGTTCCATTGCACACGATGACTGCCGAGGGCGTGTCGTAACTTCCGCTGAGGTCACGCGCGGAGAACAGGGCATCAAAATCCGGCTCTGCTGTCGATGTGTCAGCCGTTGCTTCCTGCGTGCTTTCAGTTGTTTCTGCGGTTTTTGTTTCTGCCGGAGCTGTACTGCTCGCTGTGGTATCCGCTTCAGCGGATGCGGACGATGTGCCGGATTCGGCGGGCTGCGCCGTGCAGCCCGATGCGAGCACGGCAAATGCCGCGGCTGCGCCGAATAATCGCTGGATGGATGAACTCATAAAAACACCTTTCTTCTCTGAACACAAATATGTGTCCGTGATTCCCAATTCCGGTGTATCTTTCTTTTTACTGTTATTGTACCGAAGAAATGTGAATGTTTTGTGAGCTTTTATTTATATCTTGCGGAAATTTCTGCTACAGAAGCACCGCACAAAGCCTCTGTGCTTTGCTGCCGGATCTCCGGACGCGGCTGGAACTGCACGCGGCGGTCAGTATTCTGCTGCTTGTCAAGTGAGGCTTTCAGCTCGTCCCAGACTTCCAGACATTTGAATTTCACTTCATAGCGCGGCGCATCCTCCAGAATTTCAAGCGTTTCGGGATCGAAGAACAGCTCCGCTGTGTCCGTGTCCGCTTCCAGCTCCGCGCCTGCCGGAATGCACAGCGGCGGATACATCACGCACCACCAGTTCTGCCCCTGCGCCTCCCCGATGAGGATGCGCAGTGCGTCATAATTGCCCGCGGGCATGGTGATCTCCTCGTACTGCCGCGCATCGAATTCCATCTGCACAAGCTGTACCGTCACCTGATCGTCACAGCCGTTTTCCTCCAGAACTGCCTGTGCCAGCAGGCGGATGGTCTCCTGCTCCTCAAGCGCACGCGCACGGACTTCCTCCGGCGTGTCACAGCCTGCAAAGAGTGCGTCGGACTGGGCAAGCAGCGCGTCGCGGACTTTCAGCTTGAGATCCTGATCCTCGGCGGAGTCGGAGTTTGCCAGAATGTGCAGCCGCAGGACGCTGCTTTCCAGTCCTTCAATGCATTTTGCGAATTCGGAAAGATTTCCGCAGAAGATCGCTGCGACCAGTCCAAGCACCACTGCAAGTTCAAATTTTTTCATCAAAATCACCTCAGCAGAAGCATGGACGGGGATGGAAATTTTATACAGTGCCGCAGGATTTTTAGAAAAACACTTGCAATCGTGTGCGAAATATTGTATCATGTATATATATCATCCCACCAGAAAGGCGGTAATCCTATGCAAATGTATGACCTTATTCAGAAAACCAGACGGCGCGAAGCACTGACCAATGACGAGATCACATGGATCACAAACGGCTTCTGCCGCGGCGAGATCCCCGATTATATGATGTCCGCGTGGCTCATGGCGGTCTGCTGTCAGGGCATGACGGCGCAGGAAACCGCCGCCCTGACGCTTGCCATGCGCGATTCCGGCGACTGCCTGTCGCTGGCATCCATCGGCGGCGTGACCGTGGACAAGCACAGCACCGGCGGCATCGGCGACAAGACCACACTCCTGCTTGCGCCCATCGTGGCAGCCTGCGGCGGATTCGTCCCGAAAATGTCCGGCAGGGGACTGGGTTTCACCGGCGGCACGATCGACAAGCTCGAAAGCATTCCGGGCTTTCGCACCGATCTGCCGATGGAGGAGTTCCTGCGCATTACCAAGGAAGTCGGCTGCTGTGTCATCGCGCAAAGCGGCAACCTCGTGCCGGCGGATAAGAAAATGTATGCCCTGCGCAACCTCACTGCGACCGTGGACAGTATTCCGCTGATCTGTTCGAGTATCATGAGCAAGAAGCTCGCGCTCGGCGCGGACTGCATCCTGCTCGATGTCAAGTTCGGTCACGGCGCATTCATGAAAACGCCGGAGGATGCCGAACGCCTTGCCGCTGCGATGGTCGAGGTCGGCAAGCGTGCCGGAAAGCGGTGCCGCGCCGTCCTGACCGATATGAACGCGCCCCTCGGCGCAAATGTCGGCAATGCCCTCGAAGTGACCGAGGTCATCCGCATTCTGCGCGGCGAGGTGAGAAATGACCTTTCCAGACTCTCGCTCACGCTTGCAGCACACATGCTTTCCCTTTCCGGCAAGGGGACGGTGGAAACCTGCTGTGCCCTTGCACAGGAGGCTCTTGATTCCGGCGCGGCACTGCGGAAATTTGCGGAAATGATCGCCGCACAGGGCGGTGATCCGCAGATCACCGAGGAGCTTTCCCGTCTGCCGCAGGCGGCGGAGCAATACACCGTATGCACGGAGAAAAATGGCTATATCTCGTCTATTCAGAGCGAGGAGGTCGGGCTTGCCTGTCTGGAGCTTGGCGCGGGCAGAACTGCCGGACACGATGCCATCGACTACGGCGCAGGCGTGGAGCTGCACTCCTTTGTCGGTAATGCCGTACAGGAGGGACAGCCCCTGTTCACAGTGCACGGAAGCACGCAGGAGCTTTGCCGGAAGGCTGCCGCACGCATCCTTGCCTGCACGCAGATCACGCAGGAACAGCCCGTGCCTGCGCCGATGCTGTATAAAGTGATCTCATAAAAGCTGCGGCAGAACCAATATGTTTCACTTTCGATTGTTATAGTAATAGAATACCCAAAGGAGGAATCCACCATGAAGAAACCAATTGCTGCCGCGATTGCGGCGATGATGACCATGACCGCCCTGCCCGCCGGTGCTGCCTACCAGAGCAAGGATGAAATCGCGTTTGCTCTGCGCGGCATCGAACAGAACGGCTGCGGCTATCTGGCACAGGATAATACGATTTATGTATCCCCGACAGCGGCGAAAAGCGGCGCAACACTGCACATGAGCATGTTCATAGAAACGGACCGCCCCGACATCAAGATCATCGAGGGCGAGGTGCATATCAGCAGTCCGGCATTGACATTCCTGCCGGAAAGCTACCAGAACCCCACCGGTCCCTACATGAAAGAGGCGGTCGAGTATGTGACTGAAAACGGCACAGTATTCTCTACCACACTCAAGCCCTACTGCTTCGGTTCGGTCAACAGCGGCGGCTATTATGTGCACGGCAGCTCCGGCATGGAGGTCAATTTCTCTGAAAGCCGCGATAGTTTCCGTCTGCTCTGGCTCGGCTCGGTCAGTCAGAAAACCCAGTTCCTCGGCGGACGTTCGGATGAATACAGCCTGCTTGATGTGGATCTTCAGCTTGCCGCCGGTACGGAAACAGGGGAGTACAGCGTATCCTTTCTCTCCGATATTACAGAGGAAAAACCCTATGGACAGACATTTCTCAGCAGTGACGATCCGGAGCTGACCTATGTCGATTTTGTGCCGGAGCTGAAAAATCTGACCGTCGTTGTGGCTGAGGGCGGCGATGCGAACCTTGACGGCAAGACCGATGCCGCCGATGCCGCCGCCATCCTCACCTTTGCTGCTGAAAAGGGTGCGGGCGGTTCTCCGGTGCTGATGGAGGAAAATCCGCGCCTGTCCTATTTCCTTGCCGATGTCAATGAATATTCCACTTCCTGCGGCGAAAATGACGGCACGGCTCTTGATGCCAAGGACGCAAGTGCCATCCTGCGCTATGCAGCCATCGGCGGCAGCGGTGAAACGCCGGACTGGAGCGAGGTACTCGGATAATTCTCTGCAATTCACACAAAATCAATTGACTTTTCGGAAACTTTATGCTATAATGTATACAACTTAAATCAGAAAGGAAGTTGTTCCCTATGGCAAACAGAATTGTATTGAATGGCACATCCTACCACGGCGCAGGCGCGATCGCAGACATCATCACAGAAGTACAGAGCAGGGGCTTCCGGAAAGCATTTGTCTGCTCCGATCCCGATCTCATCAAGTTCGGCGTGACCGCTAAGGTGACGGATCTGCTCGATGCAAACCAGATCGCGTATGCAGTATTCTCCGAGATCAAGCCGAATCCTTCGATCAAGAATGTACAGGACGGCGTGGAGGCATTCAAGGCATCCGGCGCGGACTGCATCAT
>CALGTT010000172.1 GCA_937901485.1 uncultured Ruminococcus sp. | reverse complement strand
GCCCGTACGACAGCTACGTGACGTTCGAGGCGAACCGCGTGGTGATGCACACGCTCGCCTCCTCCAGCTCCGCGCGGTCCATCACATCCGTGTAGACCTCTGCCGGAATGCCCGTGCTGTTTGCACGCGTCCTGAAATAGCTCTCCAGAGAGCTGTATGCCTTGTCCGCAAGTCCCTCCTGCGCCGTCACCACGCGGAACGTGTCCGCATTGAGCACCTGCGTGCGCACGAACGCCGTCAGTCCTGCTGCCAGCAGCAGGAACACCAGCAGGAAGCTCAGCAGGACATTGGGAATATAACATCTGATCTTTCTCATTCTGCCGCCTCCTGTGTTGTCAGTGTGTTCTGCTCCTCAGGGTTGACATAGAACTGCTTGCTGACAAGGGATGCCAGCACGCCCACTCTTGTGGTGGATGTGCCCAGCACCTGCGCTTCACAGGTGTACAGCGTCAGCCGGTCGGTGTCCGTGGGGAGAATGTACGTCTTGTCGGTGTTTTCGAATTTCACCTGCTCGGATGCCTCATAGGTGAAGATGCCGTACTTAGTGTACAGCACGATCTGATCCCCCGGCTCGATCTTGTGCATGTCCGCAAAGAAGGTGTTCACATGCGCGTCAATGACCACATTGCCCACCTCGCCGAGCACCTTTGAGGAAGATGCCTGACATGCGCCGCGATCGAGCAGCTCCGGCGTAGAGCCCCAGTAGACCGGAACGGAAAGGTTGATCGCTTCACATTCCAGCACAGCGTACTGCTCGCCGAATGCAGGACGGATGATCTCGCCGGTATCGGCAAACTTCTCCGTATCCTCCTCCACGGGCTTCTCCGTGCTGATCTCATTTTCCTTGATGACAAGACCGCCAAGACCTGTGGCAGGCTTGATCTTCATATCGTCCATAAAAATAATGTTCAGATAGGTCTGTACCTTTTCATAGGGCTTGATGAGTGCCACCGCGCTGACCGCAGTGCACAGGATCATCAGAAAGACCGCTGTCAGGATGTAGACAATCGGATGCACGCCCTTTTTTGTCGTTGCTTTTGTCGCCAATTTCTGCTCCTTTCCGGTCGTTACTGTGCGCCGCCGTCGGCACGGCACAGATAACGGTACACCAGTACAAAGCCAGCCGCCGCCAGAAGCACAGCCGCCGCGGAAGCCGCCAGCAGACCATCATAGGAAATACCAGTCTCGTCGATGGTGATGCCCGTCGCGCTCTTGTCGATGATCGTGCCCTCGTCATCACGCACAGTAATGGCGATGCCCTCGGCAGAAATGGAATCCACGGCAATGTTCATGTTCATGCCCTTTGCCGCGTCGATGTAGCCCTGCAAAAGCTCCGCCTGGTCGTTGACATTCATCTGCTTGATGATGCTGTTGCGCTCGCCGGGTGTGAGGTTGTTGAGGAAGTTTTCCTTATCCTCCGGACTCATGGAATTGACATAGGCGATTTTTTCGTCGAGTGACATCATGATGAAGTCATAGGAGCTGACCGGATTTGTCACAGGCTGTGTCGGTGCAGGTGCGGAGGAATCCACACTGCCCGATGTGCCCGCACCGCCGGCATTGCCGCTGTCTGCGGCAGAATCCGCCGTGCTGTCGGAGCTTGTGTTTCCGGCATTGCCCGCATCTGCGCTGCTGTTCACAGGAGGCTGTACGGGCTGTGTTTCATTTCCGGTGCGGTCAGGCTCTGTGGGAGTCGGCTCTGCCGTGCTGCCGGTATCGAAAATGCTGTCGATCTTGTCATCTGCCTGCGTGTCATACTCACAGAGCTTGGCATAGGCTGCCTCCAGATCCGCTTCTGTGTACTGCCCTGTTGCCCAGTAATTGTAGCCAAGCTGCACCTGCTCCTCCGGAAAGCCGACCTCGCGTGCTTTCTGCGCCACATCATCCACAGTGATGGCTGCGGCATGAATGCCCGCACCGCAGCAGAGAGAGCCTGCCGCAAGCAGTACTGCAAGCGTTCTTGTACGCCATTTGTTATGCTTCATTGTATACCTTTCCTTTCTGTGTTTCGGTTTTCTTTCAGACGGGACCTGAACAGTTCTTTCATCTTTTTCTTTCCTGCCTCGGAGCTGATCTCCGAAGCCTTCAGCTCGCCCTGATAGACTGCTGTCAGCAATTGGATGTATGCCTCACCGAGCGCAGTGGTCAGGAGTCCTGCCGTTGCGCCGGAGATCATGCCGCCTGCCGCTGTTCCCGCGCCGGGGAGGAGCTTGATGAGGTTGGCGACAATGGTTCTGCCGAGGATGGTCGCGCCGCCCGCACCGATGGTGGAGGACACGAAGCCCGTGAGGATGCTCCGGCTGATGTTCAGCCCGAAAATCGCCGTGATCGAAGCGATCATTGTCACCTGTGTCGGCACAAGGAGTGCGGCATCGGCAAAGGGGATGGGCGCGAAGCCCTCACCAAAGGCTGCTGTAGTCGCAGCCGCCACTGCCGCGTGAGCGCGTTTTTTTTTATGTTCGAGGGATACCTTCTGGACGCTTTGCAGGGTGTCCTGCAGCTCCTCCGGCAGCATCTGTGTCATGATCTCGATGAGGGTGTCAAGACCGTAGGCTTTGACCACATAGTCCTCGTCGATCTCATAATCGGACGCAAGCACGGGAACGACCTGACAGACATTGAGATTTTCGTTGAGGATATAATCCTTCATCTGCTTGGCGTTCTTTTTGGAGAAGGATTTGGTCAGCACGAGGATGACCGGCACCTGTGTGAACTTGCTTTCCTCTGCGAAATCCCGCAGCCACTCGATTTCCTCCGGCTCGATGCGGTCGGACGCAGTGTTGATGCAGTACCAGATGCAGTGGATCGCCTGATTGATGTCCTTGGCAGCATGTCCCTTGCGGATGGTATCGAGGATCTCCTGCTTGACCTCCTTCTGTGCATCCTTGCCCAGTTCAAAGCCTCTGGTATCGTAGATCGTCAGGGGAAAATCCTTTTTGGTGTACTGCTTCATATGCGTGGTGACGGGCATACCGATGCCGGTATCCGCCAGATTTTCGCGGAAAATGCTGTTGATCAGCGTACTCTTGCCAACGCCGGTCTTTCCGGCAACGATGATGTTGAGCTTGTGCAGACTGCGGATGCGCTCATTGATGGCGTTCATGCAGTCCTGCACCATCTGGGTTAAGTCGATTGTCATGGGTGTAAGCCCCCTTTTTTGTCAGTCATTCACTTGCGGCAGTAATCCATCCAACAAACGGAATGTTTCCTGAACTTCAGTATATTTTTCCCAAGGTATGGGCTTCAGTATTTTATCTCCTGCATCAAAGGTTCTGTTAGGTGATACAATTGAGAAATAGGTCGAAAATTTCGATTTCGGGATAATCCCCCTTGAATTTAAGTACCTTGTTCTGACATAATCTATGCCATTTTCCTCATCGCGTAAGTCATCTACAAATTTTCGACATCTCTCAACCAGTTCACATTCTGTTTCTGCCATACAATTGAGCATGAACGTTTCAATTGTACCGGTTTCTTCAAACGGGATGATCATGAGGAGAATTTCCAGTGTTCTTTTATCCCCATTATTTTCATAGCTTGCAGAACACCAGCGGTTGTTGCATAATTCATCATGGAGCGTGATACTGTACTCACTGCAAAGCTGTCCGATATTACGAATCAGTTTTGCTTCCACCTGTTCATCATCCCGGTCTGTCAGGATTACTATTTTTTCAAATGGTTCACCGCCAACACTATTGAGCAGTGTCAGGATGTTCTGAAAAACATTCTCAATATTGCTATTTCCATCAGCAGAAAACATAGAAAGCGTATTGTCGCCCCAAACATACCATTCCTGCACCTGCTCCTTTGTTGTTGTTTTAAGAACGGGATTCTTTCTGGATTTATATTTCTTACGGTTTTCAGGTGTTTCTGTGGATTCCCATCCATGCACCTTCCCCAAATAGTAGCTGAGAAGATACAAATCTGTTTTTCCTTCACAAATCAGTATACTTTTCATTATCTCAACTCCGCATCATTGACATTTCTCAGTTCTTCTGCCAGTTCACCATGAATCACCTTCGCAAAAGTGCGTTCCGGCTTTTTGTTGAGTCGTATCACACGAAGGTCATCCAACCGTTCAGTGCAGCATTCGATTACTCTATCCACTGCTTCCAGACTGTGTGTTGTCATAAAAAGCTGGATATTCATGCGTTTGCACATGGTAATAATAGTACCTAATACTTTACCGATCTGTGAGGTGTGGAGCGAAGTGTCGAATTCATCAATCAGCAGAAAGCCATTCTTTGCAAATGGAAGTGCAGAGAACAATGAAAGCGCAAGCTTTAATCCATCTCCGAAAACGGAAACCGGAAGAGCTTTTTTGCTGGAGCGACTTGCAATTTTGTAAACATTATCTTTGTCAGCAAATACATTTGTAATGTCAGGGTCGAACTGCTGTAATACAGCAATCAATTCTTCATACATATCTGGTTTGTCAAAAATCAATGTTAAATCAAATGGAGCTGTAATATATCTGTATGGGTATTCATACTCCGCTGCAAACAGCTTGACAACCTTATGCTTATTTGTAGAAATTTTTGTCGTAAATTCAAAAAATTCAGTACTTACCTCGGGCTCATCGTTCAAAGAAAAGGTCATGGTTGAATGGGCATAGCTTCTGATAATATTGCCTTCATCAAAACCACTTTCATCGGCAAAAAGGAAATTTCGTCGTAATCTGCTATAAGCATATCTATCCAACCCTTGGATAGATTTCAAATCCAAAGAAACAGTGTCATCACTGTGGGATAACCGAAATCTATTAGCCTTATCCTTTGCAATATATTCAATACTGATCGGCATTTCAGGTTCATTGATATTGAAAAGATGACTCAGATCAACACAGGGATTCAGTTCCTGATAAATAAAATTTCTGTGCGCACTATTATTAAGCCATTTCGCAGGATTTGTAATGGCTGAAAAAGCGTTCAGCACCTCAAGTACACTTGTTTTTCCACAATTATTATCGCCAAGCAGTATATTCACATCAGCGAGATCTTCCACTGCAAAATCACGCAACCCACGATAACCGTTGATTTTCAGACTGGTAATATGCCTTGCCATAACAACCTCCTGTCATATCCGGTATAATTATTGATTTATGAAATCATTGACACGTAAAGTATTTGTGCTATTGTATCCATTATACCAGAAACCTAAAGAAAATGCAAGTACCAGATTCTGCCTGTTCTGTAACAATGCCCCGCAAAAGAGCAGGGCATTGTGGCGGTTCAGTTCAGTTGTTCATTCCTGCAAAGATGGCGGTACACCGCTGTGAAGCCGCCGACGGCAAGCAGGACGGACAGGGCTGCCGCAAGGAGCAGTCCGTCATAGGAAATGCCGGTCGGATCAATGGTGATGCCGGTCTGCGTCTTGTCGATGATCGTGCCGTTCTCGTCACGCATCGTTACGCCAAGCCCCTCCTCGGAAATGGAATTCACCTCTACATGAATGCCCATATCCTCGGCAATGCCAATGTAATTTTCCAGCAGTGCCATCTGGTCTTCAACGGACATCTGCTTGAGGATGCTGTTGCGCTCCGCCGGTGTGAGATTCGCCAGAAATGCCTCGCGCTCCTCCGGAGGCATCGCATTGACATAGGCGCGTTTCTCGTCCGCCGTCATGCTGATGAAATCCTTTGCAGGCTCGGTTTCTGCCGGTGCGCTCTCCGCAGGGGCAGTGCTTTCCGGTGCATCGGGCGGCAGTGTTTCTGCCGGCGGCTCGGTCGGGAGCGTTCCGCCTTGCTGCTCGAAGAAGTCGCGCAGCATATCGTCCGCATCCGCACCATAGATCACCAGTGCGCCATACATGGCATCAAGATTCTCCTGCGTGTATTTTCCGGTCTCCCAGTTGTTGACACCCGTCTGGATCTGTGCTTCGGGAATGCCCACCTCACGCGATTTTTCGATCACATCCTCGATCGTATAAGCGGACGCAGAAAGCCCCGCGCCGCAGAGCAGACAGCCCGCCGCAAGCAGTGCGCCCAGAACGGAAATTCTCTTTCTCATGCTCTCTCCTTTTGCTCCGGAAAGGCTCATTCCTCCTCCGGCATGTTCGCTTTCAGATAGTTTACAATGTCATTCACCGTGCGGATCTCGTCCACAGCTTCGTCGGGAATGCTGACATCGGTCACATTCTCAATGGCTACGATCAGCTCCACCGCATCCATGGACGTGGCATTCAGATCCTCCAGAATGTCCGTATCCTCACTGATATCCTCTGCATCCATTCCAAAATGTTCCGCGATGATCGCTGCAATTGCTTCAAACTCCATTACAATACCTCCATTCAGCAGTGCACCGTACATCCCCGCAGGGACGGACGGCTGGGATTCTGTTTTGCTTTTTCTGACAGCCTTTGCTATTTACAGAATTTTCTAAAAATAGTATATCGGAAAACAGGGTATTCCGTCAATATCCATCATAACGATTTTTAAACAGAATAAGAGGAACATTTTAGGTACTTTGCACAAAATTAGCAAAAAAGCATGAAAACGCTGACAGTTTGGGCAGAAATCACCTCTGCGGGCGCAGTATTTCCGTTAAAAAATATTGAAAACCCATTGTAATTTCTGCAAAAATATGCTATGATTAAGAAAGAAAATTACGATGCGGAGGTATGATACATGCGTCAATATACACTCATTGGCAATCCGCTGGGGCACTCAATGTCCCCGATGATCCATGACCGGCTGTTTGCCCTGAAGGGGCGCGAAGCGTCCTATTCCCTCACGGCGATCCCGACCGAGGAGCTGGAGGAAAAGCAGGCGTTCCTGCGCGGACTTTCGGGCTATAACATCACCATCCCGCATAAGGTGGACATCATCCCGTTCCTTGACGAGCTGGACGGGACTGCAAAGCGGTACAATTCCGTCAACTGCGTGGCAAACCATGACGGCAGGGCGACGGGCTTCAATACCGACTGCGTAGGCTTTCTGCGCAGTGTGCAGGACATGCCGCTTGACGGCAGGGTGCTGCTCATCGGCTGCGGCGGCGTTGGCAGAATGATGGCGATCGAAGCGGTGCTGCAGGGCGCGGCAGAGCTGGTCATCATGGTGCTGGAATCCGACCTGCCGCTTGCGGAAACGCTCTGCGGAGAGCTCCGCGCACTCGCGCCGGAAGCAAACGTGAGGATCGTGCTGACGGGCAGTGACAAGGACGGAGGTCTGGGGCATTTCGACCTGCTCATGAACGCGTGTCCCGTGGGCATGTATCCGAAAACAAACGCATGTCCCATCAGTGACGCACAGCTTGCGCTGTGTGACCATGTGTTCGATGTGATCTACAACCCGACTGAAACACAGCTCATCCGCAGGGCAAAGGCAATGGGCAAGCCGGCGGTGGGCGGTGCGGCAATGCTGGTATGGCAGGCGGTGCGTGCACACGAGATCTGGGACGGCGACACCTACACAAACGAGGAGGTTCAGGGCATCATCCGCGAGCTGGAGGAGACTGTGAACCGTGATTTTCCCGTACAGGAGGACTAAATATGACAATTTTTCTCTGCGGCTTCATGGGCTGCGGCAAGAGCACGGTGGGCGCAAGGCTTGCAAAGACGCTGGACTGCCCCTTTGTGGATATGGATGCGTATATCGAGGAACAGGCGGGCATGACCATTCCGGAGATCTTTGCGCAGTACGGCGAGCCGCATTTCCGCGATCTGGAAACGCAGGCGATCCGTGAGCTTGCGGAACGTGACGGCATCATTGCCTGCGGCGGCGGTGCGATGCTGCGCGAGGAGAATGCGCAGATCGCGGCAGCACACGGCGTTGTCATGTATCTGGATGTGCCGTTCCATGTCTGCTATTACCGCATCGCGGATTCTGACCGCCCGATCGTGCGCCGGAGCACCCGCGAGGAGCTGGAGGCACTGTACAACACCAGAGAACCCATTTACCGCAGGCACAGCACCCACACAGCGGATGCCTCCCGCACACCGGCGGCGGCGGCTTCGGCAGTGCTGGAGGTGCTGGGGCTTTCGCAGAATGATACAGGAGAACAAGAATGATTATTTATAATGCAGAAATCTACTCCATGACGGAGGATGTTCATTTTTACGGCTACGTCATTGTAGAAAACGGAAAGATCACTGCCGTGGAGCAGGGCAGACCGGACGAGGTGACAGCGGACGACATCGACTGTCACGGCGGCAGGCTGCTGCCGGGCTTCATTGACGCGCACACGCACCTCGGCATCATCGAGGACGGGATGAATTTTGAGGGTGACGACTGCAACGAGGTGTCCGATCCGTTCACGCCGCAGCTGCGTGCACTTGACGGCATCAACCCCTTTGACCGCTGCTTTGCGGATGCGCGGATGCACGGCGTGACCTCGGTGATGGTATCCCCCGGCTCGGCGAATGCCTGCGGCGGCGAAATGCTGCTGATGAAGACCGCCGGACGCTATACGGACGAAATGGCAATTACGGCGTGCGGAATGAAATTTGCGCTCGGTGAGAATCCGAAAACGGTCTACAGCGACCGCGACGAGATGCCGGTGACGCGCATGGCGACTGCCGCGCTCATCCGTGAGGGCTTGCAGAAGGCAAAGCTCTATGCAGAGCGTCTGCACCGCTTTGAGGAGCATCCGGACGAGGAGGAAATGCCGGAATATGACGCAAAATGTGAGGCACTTCTGCCGCTTCTGGAGGGCGACCAGAAGGCGCATTTCCACTGCCACCGCGCGGATGATGTCTGCACGGCACTGCGTATCTGCAAGGAATTCGGGCTGGAATGCGTGATCGTGCACGGCACGGGCGCACACATCGCGGCGGATCTGTTCGGAGAAATGGGCATTTCCGTGATCGCAGGCCCGATCATCTGCGACCGCTGCAAGCCAGAAATGCGTGAGCTTGCGCTGTCGAACGCCGCGATCCTGCATGACAGGGGCGTAAAGATCGCCATCTGCACCGACCATCCGGAAGTTCCCATCCAGTACCTTGCCCTGTCCGCCGGACTTGCGGTCAAGGGGGGTATGCCCCGTGAGGCGGCACTGCGCGCGATCACCTCGGAGGCAGCCGATATTCTGGGCGTTTCCGACCGTATCGGCAGGATCGAGGTCGGACTGGACGCGGATCTCGTCCTCTTTGCGGAAGATCCGCTGAACGTGATGAACGATCCGGTCTGGGTGATGATCGACGGAAAGATTCTGGAATCATAAATTTCTGTTCATTGAAAGGTGGTTGTTTATGAAGCTTTTACAATGTGCGCTGGCGAAAACCTTGGCGATTTCTATTGCACTTGGCAATGCCGTTCCTATCACTTCATCGGCAGAGGACAAACCTTTTTACACTACATTTGAAGGTGCACAATATTCTGTCTATGCGGATCACGCGGTACTGGAGTGTGCACCGGAAGGAGCTGCAAGCTTTGCAATTCCTGCCGAGATGGAGGGCGTGCCGGTCACGGGGATCGCATGGGACAGCTTTGCGGACTGTTCCGATTTAACAGAGGTCACCATTCCGGACACCGTCATCGAGGTATACTCCTCTTTTGAGGGCACTGCGCTGTATGATTCACAAACCGGAATCGTGTATGCAGATCAATGGGTGGTCGATTGTAAGGATAAAACACTGACAGAGTTGGAGATCCGTGAGGGGACAGTTGGCATTGCGTATGAAGCTTTCCAGAACATGGACTATATCTCTGATGTTAATCTGTCGGAAGGTATAAAATATATTGGGGAAAATGCGTTTTTCGGCTGTACATCGCTGAAAAATATGAAGCTTCCGGACTCCGTGATTTCGATCGGAGTAACTGCTTTCGACTTTTGCAAATCACTGACCACCATTAATTTTCCGGAAGGGCTGAAATCTATTGGCTCTTTTGCATTTATGTTCTGCGAATCATTAAACGAAACCATTGAATTTCCGGCAAGTCTGGAATATCTGGGCGAAAATGTGTTCCAATATTCCGATTCAGTTTCCACCATCAACGTTCATGAGGATAACCCGTATTTCCGCAGTGTAGATGGTGTGCTTTATTCCAAGGATATGCAGACATTGATATGCTGTCCGCCGGCAGACCGCTATGGATCGTTTATTGTACCGGATACGGTAACTTCTATCGGTTCATTTGCATTTGATTCCTGCTGGAAGCTGACCTCCATTACGCTTCCCGCCGGTCTGAAAGTGATAGAGACCGAGGCTTTCAGGGATTGTATGCAGGTAAAGGAATTTGTAATACCGGAAGGTGTAACGTCCATTGGTGATGGAGCATTTTATAACTGTACATCTATGCAAAGGCTTGTGCTGCCTTCAACATTAGCAGAATTTGGAACAGGTCAATTCTGGAATTGCGCTTACTTTAATGTTAATGGTTATGAAGTCAGCGACTCCCAGATCGAAGAAATCATTGTGGCAGAGGGAAATCCCCGCTACTATAGTCAGGACGGCGTGCTGTTTGAGAAAGGGGAGAATGGCAATATTCTCCTTGCTTATCCCAGATGCCGTCAGGGAGAAGAATACCAGATTCCGGAAGGTGTAACAAGTATTGCAGAAAATGCTTTTTATGGCGACGGCAACGGAAACAACCTTTATCTGAAACGAATCCTCCTTCCGTCCACCATGGCAGGGGTTTCCGATTGCAAAAACAGTGGTTTTGAAGGTGAAATCGTTCCTTTTGGCGGAGAGTCTGTGGATGGCGTTATTATCGAGGATGGAACACTGATATACTATCCATCATCAAAAACTAATACTGTATACACTGTACCGGAAGGTGTAACTGCTATCGATATTGATGCTTTCTCGCCCTGGTGCGATCATCTTGAAAAAATCATTCTGCCGTCAAGCATGGAAGTCGTATTTTTCTCAACACTTCCTTATGGTGTGGAAATAGAAATATCGGAAGAAAATCCGTTCTACACTGCCGAAAACGGTATCGTGTTTGATAAGACAAAGGAAACAATACTGTACTATCCGGAATGGAAGAATGATACGATTTATTCTGTTCCGGAGGGTGTCAGAAAAATTCCAGACGGTGCATTTTCCATCAATTGTGATCTCAACACCATTATTTTCCCCTCTACTCTTGAAGAAATCGGAGAAAGTGCATTTTCATTCAGCGATATTACTTCCATCACAATTCCAGAGCGTGTCACAAATATTGGGAAAGAGGCTTTTGTGTACAGCAGTTCTCTGAAAATGATTTCTCTGCCTAAAAACCTTACCTCTGTCGGCGCAAGGGCATTTGATGGCTGTAATAATCTGAAGGTGATCAAGGTGCATTCCAATATTTTTAACCCCGAAGAACACTTTAACCTTGCTGACCTGAACTGTACAATTATTGCTCATAACGGCTCAGTAGCGCAGAAAGCCGCTGAAACATATCATCTTCCCTTCATCCCCTTGGAAAAATACGAAAATGCAACTATGGGCGATACTGACGAAAACAAGGAAACCAATGCATTGGATGCTGCCATGCTTCTGACAGAAGCCGCAATACTTGGCGCAGACAATGCCCCCACATTCTCTGAACAGCAAAATACGGTTGCTGATCTGAACTACGATAATACCATCGACGCAATAGATGCCACCATGATTCTGCAATATGCCGCCGCAGTTGGTGCAGGAGAATCCAACATACCGATAGAGGCATTTATCTGATTGACTGATGGTGATACTATGTTTAATAATAAGGAGAGCATCTTCATGAGAACAATCACAGTACAGCAGATCACGGATGCCGTTGCAGAGCTTTGCATCCGTGCCAATAAAATTCTCCCCCGCCATCTGGAGGAGAAGATCACCGCATGTGCCGCGCAGGAGCAGTCCCCCGTCGGCAGAGCGGTCTTTGACGACCTCATTGCCAATTTGCAGGCGGCAAGGGAGGAGGACATCCCGATCTGTCAGGATACGGGCATGGCGGTCGTCTTCATCGAGCTTGGACAGGATGTCCATATCGAGGGCGGCACGCTCCGTCAGGCAGTCGATGCCGGCGTGTCCAAGGGCTATACCGAGGGCTATCTGCGCTGTTCGGTGGTCGGCGATCCGCTGGAGCGCGTGAACACCGGCGACAACACGCCCGCCGTGCTCCATCTGGAGCTGGTCGAGGGCGACGGCATGAAGATCACGGTATGCCCCAAGGGTTTCGGCAGTGAGAACATGTCCGCAATGAAGATGATGACACCGGCGGCAAGCCATGCGGACATTGTGCAGTTCGTGACTGACTGCATTGCAAAGGCAGGCAGCAATCCCTGTCCGCCGATCGTGGTGGGTGTCGGCATCGGCGGTAATTTCGAGCACTGCGCGTATCTTGCCAAGAAAGCCCTCTGCCGTGACGCGGCTGTGCGCAATCCCAAGCCCCTGTATGCACAGCTGGAGCAGGAAATGCTGGAATCCATCAACAAGCTCGGCATCGGGCCGCAGGGCTTCGGCGGTACAGTGACGGCACTGTGCGTGAACATCGAGGAAGCCCCCACCCATATCGCAGGTCTGCCCGTGGCGGTCAATGTCGGCTGTCATGTGACGAGACATGCGGAGATGGTGCTGTAATCATTTTCGGTGAGTTTTTGATACGATCTATACAAATAAAAGAGCTGCCATTCACACGGCAGCTCCTTCTTTTTTAGGGGTGTTAGCACAATCTATACAAATTCAATCCGCAAGGTTTTTCCCATTCCTTCTGCAAGGCGTTTGAGTGTCCGCAAGGAGGGATTACCACTGCCGTTTTCAAGCTTGCTGATATCTGACTGTGCAATCCCTGTTTTCTCAGAAAGCTCCTTCTGTGTCAGCCCCGCCGCTTTCCGCGCATCAATTAACGCCTGAATAATGGCAAATTCCGGTTCGAGCGCTTCGAATTCATTACGGAACTGTTCATCTTTCAGCTGATCGGCAAGATACGCATCGAAATTAGTCATATGCATTCTCCTTTCGACTCAGATATTCGGAACGATAGCGTTTTGCACGCTCAATTTCTTCGGGTGGTGTTTTTTGCGACTTCTTCACAAAACCGTTGGTAAGGATGACTTTTCTGCCAACAACAAAGAAATATAATACCCTTGTAATATCTGAAGCCACCTTTGCACGCAGTTCAAAAATACCATCATCCAATGCCTTGGAATAGGGTTCTCTCAGCTCATATCCATTTGTCTGAAGCATAACAATAGTGCGCACCATTTTTGCACGCATTTTAATATCCAGCCCATCCAGAAAATCCTTGACCGGTTCTGTGCCATCCGGCTTATCATAGAATATGATTTCAAATTCCTGCACGTTCATCCCTCAGCTTTTGATATAGATTATATCCTATATTTATTATACACTTTTTTTTAGAATTTGTCAAGAGAAGATTCTTACTTTTCACGCAAATCAATTTTTCTTTATCGAAGCTTACCCAAACTGCCCCCTCACCCACAAAGCAGGCGTTAGGGATTGCATGAAACGGGATTAGTTTTACTCCCCCAAATACTTCACCGCGATCTGCGTTCTGTGCTCAAGTCCCGTCTTTTCCAGAATCGTGCTGATGTGGTTGCGCACTGTGCCGTTGGAAAGGTAGAGCGTCTCGGCGATCTCCTGATTGGACAGCCCTTTGGCGATCAGCTCCACGATCTCCTGCTCACGCTGCGTCAGCAGGGCAAGGATCTGCTTTTTGCCGCCGCCCATGCGTCCGCGGATGCATTGCAGTACGTCCTCCTGAAAGACATTGCCGCCCGTGCTCACTGTGCGGATGGCGTTGAAAATGCGCTCCGGCGGGCTGTTTTTCAGGATGTAGCCGCCCACACCCAGCCGCAGTGCCTCCACGATGAATTCCTCCTCGTCAAAGGTCGTCAGCAAAAGCGGACGCGCCAGCTGTTCCTCCAGTAGGATCTGCGCGGCTTCAATGCCGTTTTTCTCCGGCATCCGGATGTCGAGCAATGCCACGTCTATGTGCTGTACCCGACATTTCTCCACTGCCTGCACTCCGTTTTCCACTGCATCCACAATATGCAGGTCGGGCTGTGAGCTGAGCAGAAGCCGCAGCCCCTCGCGGATGATGCAGTCATCGTCTGCAATGAGGATATTGATCATACGATCCCGTCCTTTCTGTGATCGACAAACACCGTTGTCACTGAAAATCCCTCCATTCCGCTGTGAAACAGCGTGTTGCCGCCGTTTGCCGCGGTGCGCTCCTCGATCGCTTCGAGTCCCAGCCCCTTGCGGAATGTGCCGCTGCAAATGCCGTTGTCCTTATACTCCACGCGCAGTGCGTGGTTGTACATGCGGATGGAAAGCGTGAATTTTGTCGCTCTGCCGTGCTTTAAGGTGTTGGTCATGGTCTCGGTCAGATTGTCCTTGATGCACATCCAGAGCTGTACTGTGATATTCTCCAGATCGCCGGAGGTCTCCAGTGCCGTCCCGATGCCGTAGGATGCGGAAAATTCCTCCAGCATCGTGTGCAGTGCGCTCAGTCCCAGTCCTGCACGGTCGGGGCGTTCCTCATGCAGAGCCTTGCGGATGCTGTCCACGCCGCCGCGCAGATTGTCGATCGCCGTCTGCATCGCGCTCTGTGCGCGGTCGGGATCTGCCGTGAGGAGGTATTTTGCCCCCTCCAGCAGGATGATGCTGCCGGAAATATTATGCCCCAGCTCATCATGGATGCGTGCGGCAAAGCGGTTTCGCTCTTCCAGTGCCGCCGTACTGCGGACAGATTTGACATATTCCTTGATGCCGCTGATCTTTTTGCGCTGTGCCGCAAGCTCCGCGCTCTGCTGTGCACTGCGCTCGGTCATTGCGGCGATCTTGCCGTTGAGAAAGCGCACAGCCCCGAACAGCAGGAGCAGTGCAAGCGTCAGAAAGACGATATCCAGCGGCGGACGCAGCAGAAACAGAAGCAGAAGTGCGCTGACTGCCGTGATCTGCCAGAACATGCTCTCCTGTGTGCCGCAGTCCGCGATCTGGGCGGCGCAGAGGACGGCAAGCGGGAGCAGTGCAGCATCCGCATACATGCAGATGCCGATGACTGCAAAGCGCAGCAGCACTGCCGGCAGCTGGGAGCGCAGGAACGATGCCGCCAGCATATCCGCCGCAAACAGGCAGCCGAGCAGGAGCACCAGAACGATGTGCGCCGTCAGACCGGCAGTGTCCGTCATGAGCCGTGATGCCGCCAGCAGAAGTGCGGCACATTTGGTCAGCAGGTAGAGGAAGGAGGTTTTCATAGGCTGTCCTTTCCGTGATACGGGAATCAGGCGGACATCAGAATCCGCCTGTTTTCGTTATTTGATCCGCTTCTTTCCGTAGAATACCGCCGCTGTCAGGTACATGAGCACCGTGAACAGCACCAGAATGCCGGTGCAGGTCAGCGCGGAGGTGTCCGCCGTCAGGGAAACGATGTCATTGCCCTGTACGGAGTCAATGTAGTTCATGATCCAGTACTGCGGCATGAGGTAGCTGACCAGATGCAGTGCGCCGATGGTGTTGTCGATCGGGAACCATGCACCGCCGAGGATGCAGCCGATGGAGGCAAAGCCGATCATGACCGGAATGATCGTTTCCATCGAGTTGAACAGCAGCGAGGTCACCAGTGCAAAGCCCACTGCGAAGAACAGGAACAGCATGAAATACAGGACGGCAAGCGGAAAGCTGATGCCGATGCTGTCGGCGGAAATGCCGATAAAGGCAAGCGGGATGATGGCTGTCGGCGCACAGATGAGCACACAGCTGAGCACCGTGCCGAGAACGTATTCCAGCGAACCGACCGCCGAAATGCGCATCCGGTCGAGGGTGTTCTGCTTCTTGTCCGTTACAACAAGGAAGTTCACGCAGATGGCAACTGCCATGACGAGCATCATGTAGAAGCCTGCGGCAAAGCGGAAACCGCCGGGATTGCTGTTGGCATCCGGTGCTTTGACAGCGGATGTCATCGCGAGGGGCTGCGCATCCGCGGAGGAGCTGTGCAGGATGTCCGCAAAGAGCTGTGCGTCACCCTTTGCTGTCTGAGATGCCGCAGAAATGCCCTGCATGTAGGTGTCAATGTACGCCTGAATGAATGCGGTGTTCTCGTAATCATTGGTGGTCGTGAGGGTGAGCTTTTGGAAGTCTCCGGCAAGCGCGGATGCTTCAAAGCCCTCCGGTACTTCTATTATAACAGAAAGATCCATATCAATCAAGACCTTTGTCAGCGCATCGTAGTCGGTTTCGTCCAGAATGTGCATTCCGAGGCGGTCGCGCAGGTAGTCGGAGAAATGACGGGAGAGGACGGAATCATCCGCATCCACCACGGCAATGTCAATGGCTTTTGCCGCGGAAAATTCCATGCCGATGTTTTTGCCGGCAAGAAAGACCACGCAGACCGCAATGCCGGCAAGAACGGAAAGCAGAACGAAGATCTTACTGCGTGCGATTGCATTTCTGGCGATCAGAAGAATTTTGTTCATTTGGAAAGCTCCTTTCGGGAAAAGGCAAGGATGCCAAGTGCAGAGAAGATCACAAAGCACACAAGGCTCACGGCAATGACGGTCAGTGCACCGTCGGGACGGCTGAACAGCGTCAGATCAAAGGCTGCCTGCTGGATGAGGTAGGGCGGGCAGATGTCGGAAAAGCCCTCCACATAGATCTCCTTGGAGAATGTGCCGGAGAAGAACAGGAGTGTCCAGCTTGTCGGCTGGAAGATCGCGGCAGGCGGGATCTTGGACACGATGCCGACGAGCATTCCGAGTGCTGTCAGGGGCAGCGTACCGGCAAAGAGCATGGCAAAGAGCAGGAGATTATCCTGAAGATTCGCCGCATAGTGCGCGTCAAAGAACAGGACGCTCACGATCATGACCACGCCGATCTGCATGAAGATGACGGGGAGCGTGCCGATGACCTTGCCGAGGAAGATCTTCATGCGGCTCGTTCCCGTCAGGACGAGCCTTGCAGCGGTTCTCTGGCTGTCCTCATTCTGAAAGCTGTTCGCACCGGAGATGGTCGAGCACATGAACATGATCATCACGACCATTGCCACGGCATAGTAGTCGATCATGGAGCGTTCAAGCCCCAGTTCCTTTGCCTCAGAAAAGCTCCCTTTCGTGGGCTGAAGCTGGGAAAGTACCGTAAAATCGCCGCTTTCTGTCACACACGCGGTATAGGTATCATTGAGGTACAGAAAGCTTTCGAGCATGATCCGCAGAGCACGGTTTTTCGTGGCATCCGTGCCGGTGTGCAGGGTAATGTCCCCGTTTTCGTCAAGATGCACCGCCGCATGGAGCGTGCCGCTGTCCACCTCGGCGCACAGCGCGGAGAGGTCGGCGGAATCGGTCAGAACCACATCGTTGGAGTCCTCCAGCTCCGAAAGGAAGCCGGAAAATGCCTGATCCTGCGTTTCAAGGACTGTGCCGAGGCGGATCTCACCGATCTCATAATCGGCAATGTCGATGTTCTGGAGGAACGTGCCGAGCATGTAGATCATCAGCAGGGGAAAGAGCAGCAGGAAGAACATGGAGACTTTATCACGCAGCAGGGAGCGCATTTCGTTGAGAATGATGGATAACATGGGCAGCCTCCTTATCGGATCTCATGACCTGTGAGCGTGAGGAACACGCTGTCGAGGTCGGGGATCTCGGACACAACGCTGATGACGGGCAGGCGGAATTTGCGGAGCTTGTCGAGGATGTCGGAGAAGTCCGCGCATTCGAGCGCAGTTTCGATCTTCACGCAATCCTCCTGCACGGTCACACCATGCACGGCAGGGAATCCGGAAACCTCCTTGATGAACGCCTTTTCGTCAAAATCCGCAGGGAATCGGGTTTTCATGGTAAAGGTGTTGTATTCCGTGATCATCGCCACGAGCTCTGCACATGTGCCCTCTGCGACCATCTGTCCATGATCGACAATGGCGATGCGGTCGCAGATCTGCTCGACCTCGTTCATGTAGTGGGAGGTGTAGATAACGGTCGCGCCGCGTTCGCGGAGCACCTGAATGGAATGCAGGATGTGGTCACGCGACTGCGCATCCACGCCGACGGTCGGCTCGTCCATGATGATGAGCCTGGGATCGTGGGCAATGCCGCAGGCAATGTTCAATCTGCGCTTCATGCCGCCGGACATCTGCTTGGGCTTCATTTTCTGCTTGTCGGACAGCCCCACAAAGGCAAGGGCTTCTTCCGCCGCCTTCTGAAGCTGTTCGCCCTTCAGACCGTAGAGGGACGCAAAGAACTTCACGTTCTCGATCGCCGTCAGATGCGGATAGACTGCGATCTCCTGCGGCACAACGCCGATGCGCTTCTTGATCTCCTGCGCGTGGGATTCGATGTTCATCCCGTCGATCTCGACCGTGCCCTTGGTGTAGGAGTCGAGGGTGGTGATGATATTGATGGTGGTGGACTTGCCTGCTCCGTTCGGGCCGATCAGACCGAAGATCTCGCCCTCCCTCACGGTGAACGAGAGATTATCCACGGCGCACACATCGCCGTAATGCTTCACAAGATTTTTGACGCTGACATAGGTTTTCATAGGAATGCCGCCTTTCTGTTTTGTTTCTTACTGTCATAATTATAGCACAGCGGCACAGATTTTGGAAGTGACTTCTGCGGAAATCGGATGTGACATTTGTCATGCGGCATCCATGCAAAACGCCCCTCCCCGATACAAGGGGAAGGGCATTGGCTCATTATTCCGAAAGTGTCCGCAGAAATTCCACCATTTCCGCGAATGTACCCGCTTTTCCGTTCCACGGGCAGTGCTCGCGGCGGATCACGCAGTCCGTCACCAGATAGCAGTCCATGCCCACGGATGCGGCTGTGTGCATGTCCTCCTCCTCGTCATTGCCGATGAGCAGGCATTCCTCCGGCTTTACGCCCAGACGCTCACAGATGGAGAGGAAATACTGCGGATTCGGCTTGCAGAAGCTGTCGCTTTCATAGCTCGTGATGAGGTCGAAATCCTCCGCGGCAAGCCCCACCCATCCCATGCGGCTCTGCTGTCCGGTCAGCGGGAAAAGCGGATTCGATGCACAGACAACCTTTTCTGCGGCAAGATGTGCAAGACGGATGGCTTCCTTTGCAAGGGGATTTTCCTGTGTATAGACTTTTGCCGCCATGAATTCATTGACATAGAAGGCATCGGACATTGCACGGAACTCTCTCACATCCTTGCCCGTCACCTGCGCGAAGGTATCCCAGAACACCTCAATATTCCGCTTTGTGCCGTCGTTTTTCACCATTGCCTTTGTGCCCGCCCAGACAGCGGCGATCAGGGCATCGGGGGCAAGTCCGAGGGGGGAGAGCTTCTTCGCCAGCTCCTTGAAATATCCCTTGGTGAAAACGTCATTGTCCATCGGTACAAGTGTACCGTCCATGTCGAATAAAATTGCTTTGTAGTGCATTGTGGTCTGCCTCCCGTGATTATTCTGTATACTGCACGATACCGATGCCCTTGACCCCTGCACCCACATGACAGCTGATGCTGATGGGGAGCTTGTACAGCTCGATCGACTCATCCCCGAAATAGTCCTGCACCTTCTTCACCCAGTCCGCGCCGACGGATGCCTCACCGGAATAGGCAGTCAGGATCTTCACGGGCTTGCCGGCAAAGCGTCCCTCCAGATCCTTTCTGATCGCCTCCAGCATGGTCTTTTCCGCATTTGCCATGCCGCGCACCTTTGCAAAGGCATCGAGCTTTTCGCCCTGAATCTGCAAAACGGGCTTGATGCCCAGTACTGCCGCTACTGCTGCACCGGCAGCGGTCACTCTGCCGCTTTTCTTCAGCAGTGCAAGGGTATTCACGGCAAGGTAGATGCTCGATGCATAAGCATCCTCCTCCAGCTTTGCGCAGATCTCCGCCGCTTCCATGCCATGCTGTGCCATGTGGAGGGCATCAAGGACGGATTCTCTCTGGGAAATGGAAATGCGCTTGTTGTCGGCAACAAAGACCTTTCCCTCATACTCCGCTGCCAGTGCCTTAGCAGTGGCACATCCGCTGCTCAGCGCGGAGGACATAGGGATGTGGATGATGGCATCATATTCCGTGAGCACTTCATCCCAGAGGGAGGTCACAGCATCCGGTGACGGCTGTGAGGTGGACACATCCCCGCCGGCTGCAAGCATTTCAAAAAACTGTTCATAGGTGCAGTCCACACCTTCACAATATTCCCTGCCGTCCACCGTAAAGGGCATGGGGACAAGCTTCACGCCGAGGAGATCGGCTTCTTCCTGCGTCATGCTGCTGTTGGTATCGGTAATCACTGCGATCCTGCTCATAATTTTTCTCCTTTTTTCTGTTATCCCCTCAAAAACTGCAATAGAAAAAGCGGGACTCGGGGGGCGCAGGCTAACAGCCCCGTCCCCTCTGTTTTACTTCGTTCAACATCTCCCCACCCCGTGGGGAGTCACCCCGCATATCCCTCCCCCGCTTTGCGGGGGAGGTGCCGCCGAACGGCGGCGGAGGGGGCAGTTTTTGTTTTCGATTCAAGTGAACTGTTCTTATATTTACATGCTATTAGTGTTACTATTCCACATTTATTGATTATAAACCGAAAACGCCGCCTCGTCAAGAGGATTGACAGAAACTCTCTGAAATTTCGTGAATTCCATCAAAAAGATAAAAAAAGAGCCCCGGAAAGGGACTCTTTTTCACATATGCAGGACTGCCGTTTATTTTACCGGAAGCTCCTTTACAATATTGATGGTGAACTTGAGGATATTCAGCGCATCCACGGAGGAAGGCTTGCCATCGAGGTCAACGTCTGCATTGAGCTTGCCCACATCTGTCAGCTTCTCACCAACCAGCAGGTTTCTGTTCAGTGCCAGAACGTCGAGCAGGTTGACATCACCGTCAACATTGACATCACCGTACAGCGTTGCCTGTGCATCGGGCTTGGTTGTGGTGGTCGTGGTTGTCGTGGTGGTCGTTGCCTTGGTGGTTGCCTTAGTAGTTGCCTTGGTGGTTGCTTCGGTGGTAGGCTCTTCCTCCTCGAAGTAATAGATATCAACGGATTCAAGGGTAACTTCATCCAGCTCCTTGCCTTCCTTGCCGCCGTACCAGTAACCGAACTGAATGTTGCCGTATGCTTCGTTGACATCCATGCCAGCCGGAACGATCCATGCGATCTCTGCTGTGCCTGCTTCAACATCGGTCAGGACGAAATTCCATTCGTCGCCGCCTTCTGCGTCAGCCCACATGCCCCATTCTTCACCAACGGATGTACCAACCGCATACACGAGCTTGTCAAGATCGGATGCCACATCCACATGGAATACGACTGCCTTGACATCGGCATTCTCGCTCAGCTCCATGTCCTTGTAGTCCATGCCGTTCATATCGCCGGCTGCCAGATCAATTCCAACATCCACGGATACCATGTCCGTATAATCAAAGGTCGCCTGCTCTGTGTAGGTCAGCACTGCACTGTCAAGTGTGCAGGTCTCCAGCTCTGTATATTCCTCGGTATCCTCCTCGCCGTACCAGAACTGGAAGGAGATGCTGCCCTTATCCTCATAGGGCTTGACAGCCTCCGGCACTTCCCAGAGTACGCTGAAGTATTCGCCGAGCTGTGCATCCTCAGAAGTCAGGTCATAGCCCATATTCGGCTCAATACCGAATTCTGCGCCGGCAGCAACAAACTCATCATAGGCATCCTCGCCCATGTCATTGTACCAGTAGCCGCCGTCTTCCTTGATGCCTGCTTCTACCTTCGGAGATTCTGTATCCGCAGGGGACTTGTTGATAACATTCATACCGCCGCCGTACATGAAACGCTTGAACGGTGCGTCACTTGTGATGGTCGCTTCGATGGACTCGATCATGATGCCGTCGCCGGTATCCTCATCCGCGCCGATGCCGCTCAGACCGAACTCGCTGTATGCAAACTTGCGGCTGTTGATCGGATCGCCCTCGCCGGGAGTTTCGCCCAGCTCTGCGTAATAATCCTCGTCATAGCCCTTGGTCAGCAGAGTGTCCAGACCTTCGAGCTGTCTTGCCTGTGTTGCTGTCATCGTACCCGTACCGTTGCCGTTGTCCTTGAAGCTCCATGTACCGCTTGTGGGGTTATTGGGCTTGGACGGTGTGGACGGTGTGGAGGGGTTCGACGGTGTGGACGGTGAGCTGCCCTTGCCGGACACTGCGGAAACGATCTTCACGCTGCCGCCTGCGCCGCTGTAGTAGTTACGGAACTCATACTCACCCGGATACTGTGCAGAAGCCGGATCGTACTTCAGATCCAGAGAGGAGGTATCAATGGTGATGGTAAACTCCTCACCCTTGGTAACGGCAACATCCGTACCCTCAGCCTCTGCAACCCACTTCTGCTTTGCGCCGTCCCATTCCTTCCAGTAGGGATCCTTTGTGATGCCGATACCGAAACCATAGCTGAAATTGCCGGTGTAGTCAGCTACGAGCGTGAAAGTGATGGCATCAAGATTGCTGCCGATCGCCACAGTCGTGCCTCTGTACACATCCTTGACCTCCAGTGTTTCACCGATGGAAACGGCATCCACGAGCATCGGGCTTTTCAGCATTGCCGGTGTTGCAGCTGCAACGGATACGCACATCAGTGCGGCAACGGCTGCTGCCTTCATACGGTTTGTGATCTTCTTAGAAAACATATCTCTCATCCTTTCCTATACAGGCAGTACTTTTCTGCAGCCCACCGCAGTCCGGTACTCCCTCAAAGCGCGCGGACATGGCTCTTTTTGTCCGCTGTTCTTCCTTTATACATAAAATTATAGCACAATCGTCACTAATTTTTGTGAACTTTTTGTTAAAACTGTGAACTTTGGGATTTTTTAGCGTAAAAAATGCAGGTAAGTTTTTGTGCATCTTCTACAATTTTCACAAGTTTTTCACATTGAGGGTGTACGGAAAGCTATCGTTTTTGCGTTTTATACATTGGGTAGATAGCGGATGATGAAGAAAGTCCGCCGGACGGCGGACTTCAGATGATGTTTCTGTTTTCAAGTGCTTTATAAAGCGTGACTTCATCGGCATATTCCAGCATACCGCCCACGGGAAGCCCGAAGGCAAGGCGGCTGACGGTCACGCCGAGGGGCTTGAGCAGCTGGGAAACATACGCGGCGGTCGCATCGCCCTCCACGGTCGGGTTGGTCGCCATGATGACCTCCTGTACACCGCCTGCCTGCACACGATGCAGGAGGGAACGGATCTTCAGGTCATCGGGCAGCACGCCGCGCAGGGGGGAGATCAGTCCATGCAGGACATGGTAAGTGCCCTGATACTCGCCGGTACGCTCAAATGCCGCGATATCCTTTGGCGTTTCCACCACGCAGATCACGCTGCTGTCGCGGTTTGCATCCTCACAGACGGAACAAAGCTCCTGATCGGTGAGATTCTCACAGCACCGGCAGTAATGCACGGTCTGCTTGGCGCTGCGCAGAGCCTGTGCAAATTCCTCCACCTCTGCCGCCTCCATCGACATCACATGATAAGCAAGCCGGGCAGCGGTTTTCATCCCGATACCCGGCAGCTTTGCGAACTGTTCTGTCAATACGACGAGGGGCAGTGCGTCATGACCTGCCATTCTTAGAACAGGCCCGGCAGAGAAACGCCGCCAGTGATCTTGCTCATCTCGTCCTCAGTGGTCTGCTCGATCTGTGCCACTGCCTCGTTGATCGCAGCGATCACGAGATCCTGCAGCATCTCGATATCCTCAGCCACCTCCGGCTTGATGTTCAGGCTCTTGACAGTCTTCTTACCTGTCAGAACGACCTCAACCGCACCGCCGCCGGCAGTTGCGCTGAACTCGCGTGCCTCGATATCATCCTGCAGATCGGTGATCTGGTCCTGCATCTTCTGTGCCTGACGGATCATGGAATTCATGTTCTGGGCATTGCCGCCCATGTTCTTCGGTACTCTTGCTCTCATAGTAATTACTCCTTTGATTTTAAGTGTTTGGTTGGTTCCAATCAGTCAATCTAAATTCTATGATACACAATGGAATTTGAAATATGGATTGGCGCATATGAAATTACAGGAAAGTGCGTTTACCGAAATATCAGACGGATTGGTTGTGTATGTAGATCATGTAAATGGACACGATTTAGCGCAGGTAATGCTGTCTGATATGCGGGATGAAAATTCACCTTCTATGATTTTCGCCGAAAAGGGAAAACTGGTGTCAACGGTGCGCGGATTGTCTTTGATTATGACAAATGGCGCTTTGCAGACATCGGGGGATATGATGGTGACAGGAACATTTGATACTTTTGACATGGACCTGAACCTGGAAGATAAAGAGGACAACAATTCTTTCCGCGTGCGCAGAATATCGACACAAGATTTGGTGCATGTCGCATTTGATGCAGAATCAAAAAAACAACAAAAGACTGTACTGACAGAACTGGGCAACAGGTTTTTAAGCCCATTGATGAATCTGATTTTGGCGGCTTTGTGCACAATGATATTGTTGCGGTCTTCTTTGTTACGACGACGCGCCAGTTTTGCACCAATGATTGCCGTCGCTGCGATGGCAGGAACGATGGGTATATATATGTCGCTGTCTAATATGGTTGACAGTTTAACAGAACTGGGGCTGTTGGCTGTTGGGCTGGGTATGTTTTTAACTTTGATAATGGCGATACTGATAAAAAAATGACAAGAAGGTTGTGGGCATTTTTATTGTCTATGTTTGTGTCTGCAACCGCGGACGCATTGTCAGTTGACACAGACCAGCCACATACGATTATTGCCGACAGAATTGAATATGATGTCAAGTCCGATGCAATCAAAACTGTTGGAAATACAGAAATACAGTCTGTTATCTCTG
>CALGTT010000171.1 GCA_937901485.1 uncultured Ruminococcus sp. | reverse complement strand
TGTCAGTTTCCTTGATCTGTACTGTGATCTTGAGCTGTGTGTCATCCTCGATCGTCATGATGGATTCCGTTGTTGGGATGCTGCCCTCGGCAACATTCAGTGCCGTGATCAGTCCGTCCTTCGGTGCTTTTACGGTGCACTCCTCAATGCTCTTTGCAAGCTTTTCAAGCTGTGCATCGAAGGTATCCTCGGTCTGGAAGGCTTCCATATCAATGGTGTCCTGAATGGACTGGATGCTTGCATCCGCAGCGCGTTCCGCAGATGTATAGGCATCGCGTGCAGTTGCAATGGCACTGTCATAGGAAGCAAACTGGCTGTCAAGCATACCGTTTTCCTGCTCCAGTCCCTGCTTCTGTGCCTCTGCAAGCTGGATCTCACCTGCGATCGCCGCACTTTCCAGTTCGTCCGCAGCATAGGCAAGCGCATCATTCAGCTCACTGATCCTTCCGGCAATCGTATTGATCTGTGCAATGTTGTTATTGTACTTGCGGTAAGCATCATCACGCGCCCGCACAGCATCGTCGATCGCGCGCTGTGCCTGTGCAAGCACATTTTCCTTTTCCTGCCGCGCACTTTCCAGATTACGCTGTGTGATTTCCTGATTCTTTTCCTTGAGTGCGTCGGAATTCGCCATCGTTTTTTTCAGCTCATCATACTGCTTCTGCAGCTCAGAGCTGTCGAATACACAGAGCACATCCCCTTTTTTGACATACGAGCCGATCTCCACATGCAGTGACTCCACCTTCTGGCTGAGTGTGCTTGTTACCTTGACAAGGCTGCCGCCCTCGACCGCACCGGACACGTTGATGCTGTTGATGACATCCTGCTTCTCTGCAACCGCCGTTGCGGTTTCCTGCATCATCAGGCTCGCCATATCCGCAGGCATACAGGAAACGGACAGTACACTGAATGCTGCAAGTGCAGAGGTCAGTGCCATTCCCTTTGTCAGGCTGATTCGTTTTTCTCTTTTCATAAATCACTACCGGACCGAAACTATCCCCCATTCTGATCCGGTTACTCCTTTCATATTATTAGCGTATTCACGCTTTATTACAATGATATCATAAATCAGTAGAAATTTCAAGAATGGTGACAAAACTGTAATACCATTCGGATGCTTGTACAAGCCGCGAGTGATGTTTCGTGTTAAATTTATGATTTTTCACAATAAAAAGCGCAGTTGAAAATGATTGTCTATATTAAGAATTGTCTATCCTGAAGAAACTGTCTTATACGCTGATCATAAAGGTCTGCAATACACAGGTCGCAACAACTTCTATACTTGAAATTACGATAAATTGAAGCTCCTCGCGACTTGAAATCACAGTGTGATAACCTCTTCCCTTTTCTAAGGTGATTTTGAAGAAAACGGAATTTATCAGAAACAACAGTAACGAAATGCCAAAGGCAACGACTACCGAGGTCGGTGAGGTTACAAATGATAGTGGAATCGCCACGATTGCTGAAAGCGGAACAACAATGCACAGGGTGTTTTGGATTTTTTCTTTTTTCAGTTTCCTGCTGTTTTTACCTGTATAAAATAAGGTGTGCTTTTTGTTTTCATATTTCAGAAGCTTGATATAGATTTCAGTGAATACATAGGAGAAGGAAATCATATTTGTAAAGAACATATCACCGAATTCTTCATTTAATGTGTATGATAAAACGCCTGAAAACAGAACAACTACAATAGGATCGATCAGTGCATCGGTTCGCAGTACATACAACACATCTTTGTTATTTAAAAATGCATTCTGTAATAAACCATGCTTTAATACACGGACTGATTGTACATCCGAATCTACTTTCAACGTTTTTACCGCAAACATCATTTCCAACAAACCGGTGATCAAAAACAGTAAGCACATTTTCAAATCATTTGCAAGCATATCCACTTTCAGAAAATTATATCTGCTGTTTACAAAAAAAAGAAATCCTAAAAGAAATGGACTCGTCCATTTAAATGTAGAAAATGTCTGAGTGCTCGCATATCTTTGTACCAGGACAGAAACCAGAACATATGTCTGAAACAATAACCAAGCGATGGCAAAGGCATGAATGTGCGATCCGCTCAATGGAAAAAAGATAACTGTACAGAATCTGAAAATACCAGAATCCGCGATAGCATAAATAATACCGATAGGCAGAAACATCTACTTTTGTAAAAAATACAGAAACCGTATGCAGATGCTTGTCTACATTTTTGGGAAAAATAAACTCCGTGCAGAGTAACATACAGAGCATGGTAAAGTAGATGACATTTATATTATAATCCCCAGCACAGCAGACAGCGGCTTTACCGCCGATAAAAATCACTGCAGCCAAGATCAAGAAAAAAAATTATTTTTTACTCCTACAATGCTGAGGCGTTCTTTCAGAAAGGACAATCTGAATTTAAGTACCTTGATCAAAAATCTCACCCTCCACCTTCTGAATATTGCCGTCATTTTTGAATGTTTTCTTGATTTTTCCATGCGATATCAAAACAAAAGAGTCGCACAAATCAACCAAGGTTTCAAGAATATGTGATGACAGGATGATTGTAGATTCCGATTTCATCTCTCTGAGAATCTGCTTTAATTTGTAAATGTATCCGAGGTCGATACTATTGAACGGTTCATCCAATATGATCAGATCATACTTTTTAATGAACAACGGTAACAGTGTTAATTTTTTCCTCATGCCCAGTGAAAGTTCATCTATGGAGCATTTTGCCTTTTCTGTTAATTCCAGAGTATCAAGCAGTCTTTTCTCATCGATCTCTCCATCGGAATACTTTTTCATCAACCTGAGTAATTCCTCAATGGTAAGAAAATCATACAGTTCCATATCGGATGGAATGAACAGCACATTGGCATCCGGTTTCTGAGAAGATACATTGTACACCTTATTTGCCTTCAGGTATCCAGCAAGAATGGACATGAGCGTAGTTTTGCCCGCGCCATTTTCGCCCACAAGTCCGATTATGCCATTGCTTGGAAGACGTAAATCCTGAACATGCAGCTCAAAGCCGCCTTTAAAC
>CALGTT010000170.1 GCA_937901485.1 uncultured Ruminococcus sp. | reverse complement strand
CCCCCTTTGTCGATTTTGTTGAGGGCGTTTTGGTGACCGGAGGTGATTTTTCAATGCATCCTTCGTCTTTGTTACAGCAACGAATGTCAGCGGCGACACGCCGCCGCTTACTTATCCGTTTTCTTCTTCTGCACCTGTACTGCCTGCAAATAGGAGGCGGTCAGCTCCTGTGCGGTGATGGGCTTCTTCCATGCCGCGCATGTGCAGACACCTGCTGCCGACTGCAAGCGGAGCATTGCGGGCGCAATGTGCAGCTTGTCCGTGGGATGATTGGTGATGTCCGTGTACTGCTTCATGAATTCTGCCGCGCCGTCACCGACCAGAATGATCGGTTCATTCATGCGCCCGATGACCTCCATGATCTCGGAAACCGTCTGCAATTCGTCCGGTATCATGCGTTCCACGCCATGCGGTGCATCGTCCATCGAATAGCGGTAGGAGAACCATGCGCAGTAGAACAGATCAGCCCTTGCGTACATGAGTGCGAGGATCTGCGGCGCACCGTAAATGCGGCTTGCCATCGCTTCAAGCGTGGAAACGCCCACGCATGGGGTATTATGCACCATTGCCATCCCCTGCACGGCTGCAATGCCGATGCGCAGTCCGGTGTATGAGCCGGGACCGACGGCGACCGCATAGCAGTCCACATCCTTCGGCTTCATGCGGCATTCCTCCAAAAGCTCCTTGCACAGGGGCAGGATCACCTGTGAATGCGTGCGGGTGGTGTAGATCGTATGCTCACCGAGCAGAACGCCGGATTCCGTATCCAGAATTGCCGCAGACGCGGTTTTTCCGGAGGTATCAAGTCCCAAGATCCGCAAAGCGTTCATCTCCTTTCAGTATGATTTCCCGATCCTCATCGCCCAGCCGCTTCAGCGTCAGGAACATGGTATGCCCCGGCAGTGCGGCGGTGATATTCTCCGACCATTCGACCGCAAACACGCTCTCGCTCTGCGGATAGTCGTAAAAGCCCGTCGTTTCCAGCTCATTCTCATCCACGATGCGGTACATATCAAAATGGATCAGCGGTGTGATGCCCTCCCGGCTGTATTCATGCACCAGTGCAAAGGTCGGGGAGGTCACAACATCGGGCAGCCCCATGCCGAGGGCAAGCCCCCTTGTAAATGTCGTTTTTCCTGCGCCCAGATCCCCCAGATACGCAATCACATCGCCGGCTTTCAGCTTTGCGCCGATCTTCTGCGCAAGAGCGATCGTTTCTTCGGGGGAATGGGTCGTCCAGTTCCAGGTATACTGCATCAGAACAGTCCGCTGATATTGCCGTCGTTGTCGCAGTCGATCTTGAATGCGGCAGGTGCTTTCGGCAGTCCCGGCATGGTCATGATATCGCCTGTGAGCACGACCACAAAGCCCGCACCTGCGGACAGGCGCACATCACGCACGGTGATGCTGAAATCCTCCGGACATCCCAGAAGCTTCGGGTTATCGGACAGGGAGTACTGTGTCTTTGCGATACATACGGGCAGATTGCCGTAGCCCATATCCTCGATCTCCTTCAGAGCCTTTGCCGCTGCCGGCAGGAACTTCACGCCGTTGGCACGGTAGATCTCCTTTGCAATGGTCTCCACCTTCTTGGAGATGGACAGCTCGTTCTTGTAGAGCACGCGGAAGCCGTCGTCATTGTCCTCGGTCATGGCAATGGTCTCGCAGACCTTAGTTGCAAGGTCTGTGCCTCCCTCGCCGCCCTTGGCGAAGATCTCGCACATGGAGGTTTCCACGCCGAGCTTCTTGCAGTAGTCAGCCACAAATGCCAGCTCCTCGTCGCTGTCGGTATGGAAACGGTTGATGGCAACCACGACCGGCACATGGTACTTGAACATGTTCTCGATATGGGTGCGCAGGTTCACGATACCGCGCTTGAGAGCCTCGACATCGGGGTTGGTCAGCTCACTGCGCTCCACGCCGCCGTTGTACTTCAGTGCGCGGATGGTGGCAACCATGACCACGCAGGAGGGCTTCAGACCGCCGTAGCGGCACTTGATATCAAAGAATTTCTCCGCGCCAAGGTCGGAGCCGAAGCCTGCCTCTGTGATGCAGTAGTCACCGAGCTTCAGTGCAAGCTTGGTCGCACGGATGGAGTTGCAGCCGTGTGCGATATTCGCGAACGGGCCGCCGTGGATGAGTACGGGAGTATGTTCGAGCGTCTGCACGAGGTTGGGCTTCAGGGCATCCTTCAGCAGTGCCGTCATTGCGCCGTGTGCCTGCAGATCCTTTGCATACACCGGCTCGCCCTTGACATTGTAAGCAACAAGGATATTGCCCAGACGCTTCTTGAGGTCGGCAAGATCGGTCGCAAGGCAGAGGATCGCCATGACTTCGGAAGCCACCGTGATCTGGAAACCGTCCTCACGCGGCACGCCGTTGAGTCTGCCGCCCATGCCGACAACAACATTGCGCAGAGCGCGGTCGTTCATGTCCATGCATCTCTTGAACATGATGCGTCTTGTGTCGATCTGGAGTTCATTTCCCTGCTGGAGATGATTGTCCAGAATTGCACAGAGAAGATTGTTGGCAGCAGTCATAGCGTGAATATCGCCTGTGAAATGCAGGTTGATGTCCTCCATCGGCACGACCTGTGAATAGCCGCCGCCTGCTGCACCGCCCTTGATGCCGAATACGGGACCGAGGGAGGGTTCACGCAGGGCAAGAACAGCCTTCTTGCCGATCTTTGCCATCGCCTGACCAAGACCAACGCTGACGGTGGTCTTACCTTCACCGGCAGGTGTGGGGTTGATGGCGGTAACGAGAATGAGCTTGCCGTCGGGACGGCAGGCAGTTTTGGCATAGAGCTTTTCTGTGACCTTTGCCTTGTAGTGACCATAGGGTTCAAGGTCTTCGGGTTCGATCCCAAGACCTGCGGCAATTTCAGTAATGGGCTTCATCTGCGCAGCCTGTGCGATTTCGATATCGGATAACATGTGACATACCTCCGTTTGTTTTTTGTCGTATCTGCGAAACTGCAAGCAGTCCGCACAGTCTGGCGAAAAGCGGGACTCGGGGGCGCAGCCCCCGCTTATCCCTCCCCCGCTCGCGGGGGAGGTGCCGCCGAACGGCGGCGGAGGGGGGAGCTTCAAAATACTAACCCCCAGAAAAGACCTTTTTTCAACATGCTATGCGCAGCTACAAGCAGTCCGCTGTTATATTCAGTATAGCATATTTCCATAGGAAATGCAAGTGATTTTTTGCGGCACACAAAGAAATCCGCACCCACAAACGCAGGTGCGGAATTTGCATTATTCACCGAAAAGCTGGTTCAGTGCTTCCTCCGCAGAGATCGTACCGGCAGCAAAATCAGCAAATGTCTTGTAATTCTCGTCAATAAAGGAGATCGGGTACATGAAGATATCCTCCATGATCTGTGCATTCGGTGCCTGATTCAGGCAATTCTGTCCGACACGGAAATAAAGCACGCCCATCTCGCTGTCGAGCACGAGTGCGCCGAGCAGAAGGCGCTCATTCACGGCATTGACAAACGCCCTTGCCGCATCGGACTGCTCCGGTGCGAACGCGACATCCGATGTCACCATGACCGTCATTGCCGCTTCACCGGCAATGGCATGGATCATCACGCCGTTGCCCTCGCCGAGTGCTACGGCAGTCTGAAATACGCCGTCCTCCTCATAATAATCATACGTCCATTCCTGCGCTTCGAAAAACTGCTTTACGCCGGCTGCGATTTCATTGCTCACGCTGTTTCCCTCCGTTTATTCGCCAAGTGCGACAGTACCGGCAGCCTCAGCTGCATCCGCAGCAGCAGCAGCTTCTGCAGCAGCGATCTGCTGTTCGAGTGTCAGGCTCTCCTGTGTCGGGGCAGCCTGTCCCATTTCTGCCATCAGACGCTGCAGCTCGGAATCCACCTTTGCATTGGTCTGCAGCTGTTCAAATGTTTCCAGCTCACTGCTGCTCACGCCATTTGCACCGGCGATCTCAGCAAATGCCTCTGCTTCGGCTTCCTTGCGTGCTACCTTTTCTTCCATGCGTGTGAACTTATCAAATGAGCTGCTGGTGTCGATGCCGCCGATGGACTGTGCCAGATTCTTCTGGGTGTCTGCCATCTGGGAACGTGCGATCAGCATTGCCTGACGGCTCTTTGCTTCATCGAGCTTGGACTTGAGCGTTTCCACCTGTGTGCGGATCGCATCGGTCTGCTCGGAGATCGTTTCATACATCTGCTTGTAATTTGCAGTTTCCTCATCAGCCTTGACCTTCTGCTCCAGTGCGCGCTTTGCAAGGTCGGTATTGCCGGCAGCCAGTGCAGCCTTTGCCTTTGCCTCCCAGTCAGCGGACTTACGCGCAGCGTCATTGTACTGCTTCTCCGCCATGCGCTCGCTGGCAACCGCCTTGCCCAGTGCCTGTGTGGACTTGGTCAGTTCCTTCTGCATATCCAGAATGATCTGCTTGACCATTTTCTCCGGATCTTCTGCGCGGTCGATCAGGTCGTTGACGTTGGACTTGAAAATGTCACTGATTCTTGAAAAAATTCCCATGATGATATCCTCCGTTCTGGTGATGAATTGATGGGGAATGCTTTTGTTGATATATCCTGCATTGCAGAATCAACGCCGTAAGCGATATTGACAAATTATTTATCGCTATATATGTATGATACCACAAAACTGCACAAATGTCAAGGTATTTTTTCAGCCCCGATGGAGATCGGGGCTGATTGTCATATTCAGTACAGTTCGCTTACCGTCCCATCCGCGCAGTTTACCCGCGTAAACGGCGCATTGCTCCGCCACGCTTCACCGCGCTGCACCTGTTCCCACTGCTCCGCCGTACCCTGAAACTGCAAGGTTTTCAGCTTATCCGCATTGGCAAAGCAGCCCAGCGGCGGAAGCGGCTGGCAGTCAAATCTGGGATAGCTGCCGTCCTCCATGATCCAGTTCATACTATGCCCCCTTTCTGTGAACGCTCCGAGGGATGTCCCCTCATAAGAAGCCGATTTTCCACAGAAAGTTGCACATTTGTGTGCAACCGAAGCGAAACCGATCAGAACAGCTTGGAGGTCTTGACCACTGCGTCCACCGCACCGATGCTCAGGTTGTAGCCCCAGCGGTCGTTGGTGTTGCCGCAGGCGTAGATATTACCGTTCTCCACGCTTGTCACCCACATAATATGCTTGCCGTCATTGGTCAGCACGCAGTCGCCTGCCTTGATATCCTCAATGGACGGCGCATTGATCTTTCCAATGCCGTATGTACGGTTCATGTACGGAATGAAATCCACAATTCTGACAAAGGAATGCTTTTCGTCACGGAATTCTTCCGTGGTCGGCAGTCCGCCGGCAACAAGGATCTGGCTGATATAAGTCATACAGTTGCCGTCTTCATAATAATGATAGTCCGGATTCGGGCTGTAACAGTAGGCTTCTGCATAGTTATAGGACTTCCAGAAATTCAGCTCACCGCTTCCCTGCGCCGCACCGGATGAAGTGCCGGAAGATGTACCGGCGGAAGGCTTGGCGGGCTTGCCGGAAGGCTTGCTTCCGCTTACCGATTCAGCGTACTTTGCGGAGATCCAGCCGGTCTTGCCGGCGAAGTTCACCTGATAAAAACCATTGGAGGATGCCAGCACGTTGAGCTTCACGCCGTTTCCGATCCAGTCAAGCGCGTCGGATTCCTTCGACGCACTGCTTCTCAGTGTCACGCACTCCGGTGCAGTAACAACAACGCAGGAGCCGGAAGATGCACCGTAATTCGGTACAGAACCACCCGATGTGCTGGAACTGTAATTGCCGGAGGACGTACCGGAAACCGCACAAAGAGGCGCATACACCCAGCCGGAGATCGTCTTTCCGCTTGTACCGGAAATGCTGTCCGCATACAGCCAGTCACCGCTTACCTTAGAAACATAGAACGCTGTCCCCTCATTCGCATAGCCGGCAACGCCGTCATTCGGCGCAGTTCTGACGACAAGGCTGCAGCAGTCTACAACATACGTTGTACCCGCGCCGTATGAAGCATATGCCTGCACGGGCATGAGGAAAATCAGCAGCGTCAGGACAGCAGTACAGAATGCTGTAAGCGCATAGCGCAGTGTCAGTGTTTTGTTCATGTTCGTAATCTCCTTTTTCTCTGTAAAGATAATTTGGACACTGTACACACGCTCTGGCAAATCCCCCGCATCCTCTACAGCACCATAGTAATATTATACAGGAAACATTTTCACTTGTCAATGCCATTTCGTAAAAAAAAACGACATGTTTCTATGCAATTAACGTTCTATACATCAAATAATCATATTTTTCCTTTATTTTAGTCAGTTTTGTCTAAAAATCGCCAATATTTTTAGTCATATTAACATGATAAAGTGGAATTGTGCATAATGCGCATAAGTTTCAACATTTAGCAAAAGTTTTTCCGATGCAAATTTGGCAGTATTTGTCATTTCTTTGCCTTTTCTGTTTCAGAACGCAAGATAATCAGCGTAATTCTTCGCAGCATCGCAAATCTCAAAGGACAAAAAAATGATATTTTTCCTGCGGCTCGCATCGCATTTTCATGAACAACGCCCCGCTTGAAACACGGGGCGTTACGATCGTTATGCAATTATCATGCGGTCAGGATACCTTGACATAAGTGCCGGATACCCAGCCGGTCTTGCCGTTATAGCTTACCTTGTACCAGCCGTTGGACTTTTCGGTATAGTTCAGGACGGTGCCGCCCTTGATCCAGCCGATGGCTGCGGAAGCAGGTGTTGCAGACTGGCGGAGGGTAACGGAAACTGCCGCATTGACGGTCAGCTTGCCGCCGGGGGTAACAGCCTCATTCGTCTCTGTATTCTGCTTGATGCAGTAACGGGAGGAGATCCAGCCAATCCTGCCGTTATAGGCAACTCTCAGCCAGTCGCCGGAAACCTCTGCAACGGTCAGGACTGCACCATTCGGAATGATGTCGATGACATCGAAGGAGGTACCGCTGCCGCTGCGCAGGTTGACTGCATCCGCAGCAGTTACCTTCACCTGATCATCCGCCTTGAATGCCGGCGTGCTTGCAGGGGGATCGGGAGTTACGGGCGTATCTGCCGGAGCATCGGCATATTTCTCACAATATCTGCCAACAAACCAGCCGGTCTTGCCATTGTATTCCGCTCTGAACCAGCCGTTGGATGCCTCCGTGACTGTTACGATCTTTCCCTTCGGGATCGTACCCACAACGCTGTGGGAAGTGCCTGCGCCGCTGCGCATGTTCACAGCGATCGCTGCGGTGATCTTCACCTGGTCGCCCGTCTTGATCGTTTCAGAGGGCTTGGGCTGTTCCGTGGGCGGTGTGACGGGTGTGGTGTTCTCTGTGTACTTCTCGCCGTAGCGGGATGTGAACCAGCCGTCCTTTCCGTCATAGGTGACTCTGTACCAGCCGTCGGTCACTTCCTTGACTGTCAGGATCGTGCCTGCCGGAATCGTGCCAAGCAGTGCATAGCCCGTGCCTGCGCCGCTGCGCATATTGACGGCACTCGGTGCATTGACCTTGACCTTTTCGCCGACAGCTGCCAGATCGGGAGTTTGCGTCTGTGTTTCCACATATTTCTTGCAGTAACCAGCATTGAACCAGCCTGTTTTGTAATTGTACTCAACTCTGAACCAGTTGCCGGACACCTCCAGAATGGTCAGGACTGTGCCGCGCGGAATCGTGCCGATCAGCGAATAGCCCGTGCCTGCGCCGGTGCGGAAATTCACCGCATCAGTATTGGTGATCTCCACCTTGTCCCCAACAACTGCTACCGTATTGGGCTTTTCGGAGGGCTGGGGAGCTACATATTTCTTGGCATAGGTCGAACTGATCCAGCCTGTCTTGCCTTCAAAGGTCACTCTGAACCAGCTGCCAGAAACCTCTTCCACAGTCAGCAGCGCGCTGCGCGGGATCGTACCGAGCAGTGCATAGCCCGTGCCGGCACCGCTGCGGAAATTCACCTGATCGGTGTTCGTAACTTCGATCTGATCACCCACAGCCGCAACTGTAGTGTTGGGGGCAGGTGCAGGTTCTGTATATGTCTTGCAGTAGGAGGATTTGAACCAGCCCGTCTGTCCGCTGTAGGTCACTCTGAGCCAGTCGCCGGAAACCTCAGAAACAGTCAGAACTGTGCCGCGCGGGATCGTGCCAAGCTGCGTATAGCTCGTGCCGGCACCGCTGCGGAAATTCACAGCGTCGGTATTGGTGATCTCCACCTTGCTGCCAACGGCAAAGCCGGTGGTTGTTTTGGAAACAGAGGTCTGTGTGCAGTTGTTCAGTGAGATCCAGCCTGCAACAGTTTTGCCGCTGGTTGCAGGAATGCTTGCAGAATAGCCCCAATCGCCGTCGATCTTTGATACGGAGAAAGCAGTGCCATTCTTCGCATAGCCAATCACAGTCTCACCGGGATTCTGGCGGATGTTGGCACTCTGACCGGATACCGTGTAAGTGCCTGTACTGTAAGCTGCATTTGCAGTCAGCATAGCACCCGTGGGAATTACCGAGGATACTGTCATGCAGCATACTGCCAATGCAGAAGTAAGTCTGCGTTTCAGGTGTTCATTTTTCATGTGTTTCATTCGATACTCCTCCTTTGAATTGGTCATTCTCCTGCTGTTTCAGCGATTATGTCGGATCAGCACAGCTCGTCTTTCCTGAGCTGCATAAAATAACTGAAGTCTAAATCTTCATACCTATATTATATCATATCATGACAAATTTGTCAATATTTCTACTTTTTTTGGAACGAAATAGCACCAAAATTTCCATGCCCCATTGCAATGTATTTTGTGCATTATTGTAGAAAGGGACGATGCCGAAACATCGTCCATTTTCTTATTTTCATACTATTCCCTTTAATCTCTATAGATAAACTAAGCCTGCCCCCTCCGCCGCCGTTCGGCGGCACCTCCCCCGCATTGCGGGGGAGGAATATGCGGGGGTTGCACCCCCGAGTCCCGCTTTTTCTCTATTATAGTTCGGGGAACTCATATCAGCAGCTATGACGCTCTGCAACGCAAGCGTCATGCGGTTCTGAAACCCTGCTCGCGAAACAGAAGCTTCTCCTCACAGCTTCGCTCCCAAACGCGTCCAACAGCGCGGTTGCCGCGCGCGGTTTACTGACCGTTGAGGTAGCGGTAGAATTCCTGCTTGCTCTGGCACTTGTCGATCGCATCCGGCTCGGATACAATGCCGCGCTTTACCATACGCGCCAGCTCCTGGTCAAGACACATCATGCCGTGCTGCTTACCGGACTGGATTGCAGACAGCAGGAGGTGTACCTTATCATCACGAATCATCGCTGCACAAGCGTCAGTTACAGAGAGAATTTCCATTGCGGCAATTCGTCCGCTGCCGTCACGCTTCGGAAGCAGTGTCTGGGATACTACACCAACCAGCGTGTTCGCAAGCTGTGTACGGATCTGTCCCTGCTGATGCTCCGGATATACGTCGATGATACGGTTGATGGTATCAGCCGCAGAAGTGGTATGCAAGGTGGAAAGTACCAAGTGACCGGTTTCCGCAGCGGTTATTGCCGCTGTGATCGTCTCAAAGTCACGCATCTCACCTACGAGGATTACATCGGGGTCTTCACGAAGTGCGGCACGAAGCGCGGACGCAAAGTCCGGTACGTCGTCGCCAACTTCTCTCTGGTTGATCATGCAAAGCTTGTGCTGGTGCACATACTCGATCGGATCCTCAATCGTGATAATGTGCGCACTTCTGTTGACATTGATGAAGTCCAGCATACCTGCCAGTGTGGTGGACTTACCGGAACCGGTAGGACCGGTGATCAGCACCAGACCACGGGGACGCATTGCGAAATCAGCCAGAACCGGCGGAAGACTCAGATCCTCCAGCGTCGGGATATCATTGCGGAGCAGACGGATCGCAATTGCAGTCTTGCCTCTCTGGAAATATACGTTGACACGATGACGATAACCTGAAGAGCTCTGGAACGAAAAGTCAGTGTCCTTGTGCATACGGATGCTTGCCATCTGCTGCTCATTGGTCATCTGGTTGGCAATGTCCATGATGCCTTCTTCATCCATCTCCGGATATTTGCTCATCTTACGCAGTGCACCGTTCAGACGAACAATGGGTGTAATGCCGTATGTGAAATGCAAGTCAGAACAGCCGATTACTCGTGCTTCGTTCAGAATACGATTGATATCAATTGACATTGATGATTCCTCCTGTCAGATCTATAATGGTGTTCCTCTGCCCTGCGGACAGGGAACAAAAATGCTCTTATACAGCGTAGGTTACACGCACCAGCTCATCCATAGAAGTAACACCCTTCTGAACCAGCTCGGATACGTTGTCACGCAGCAGCTTTGTGCCGTTCTTCTTTGCCTGATCCTCGATCTCCTCCTTGCTGCCGTTTCTTGCAACAATGGTGGAAATACCGGATGTACAATGAATGATCTCGTGAATCGCAGTTCTGCCGCGGTAGCCGGTGTTGTTGCACTCAGGACAGCCAACTGCTTCACATACCGGTACGGAAGTCGGGATCTTCATCAGACCATTTTCTTCCTCTGTGGACATGCGCTGCTTCTTGCACTTCGGACACAGTACCTTAACCAGTCGCTGTGCAATAACACCGATCAGGGAAGTTGCTACCATGTAGGGAGCAACGCCCATGTCAACCAGACGGACAATGGTGGATGCTGCATCGTTGGTATGCAGGGTGGAAAGTACCAAGTGACCTGTGATAGCGGCACGGATACCAATATCCGCTGTCTCAGAGTCACGCATCTCACCGATCATGACAATATCCGGGTCCTGACGGAGGATGGAACGCAGAGCAGCCGCAAAGGTCATGCCTGCCTTGGTGTTTACCTGTACCTGATTGATGCCGTCGATCGCCTTCTCGACCGGGTCTTCAACGGTGATAACGTTTACATGGGGCTTTGCCAGCTCACCCAGAGCCGCATACAGTGTGGTGGTCTTACCGGAACCGGTAGGTCCTGTTACCAGGATAACGCCGTGCGGGCACTTGATCATGGACTCAAAGAGCTGATAGTTGTAGTCGGACATACCCAGATCCGTGATCTTACGCAGTGCGATCTGACCGGTGGACAGGATACGGATAACGATCTTTTCGCCGTTTACTGTCGGCAGGGAGGATACACGGACATCCAGTGTCGTGCCGTCAACGACCTGTGTGAAACGTCCGTCCTGCGGCACACGCTTCTCGGCAATGTTCATGCCGGAAATCAGCTTCAGACGAGTGGTAAGTGCATTATGTACTACATTCGAAACGTTCATCAGCTCTACAAGGTCTCCGTTTACACGGATACGGATTCTTGTGTAGGTCTTGAACGGCTCGATATGAATATCGGTTGCCTCTGCGCGGTAGGAATTCTCAATGATGGTAGTTGCCAGCTTTACGATCGGCGCACTCTCAACACGGTCACGGGATTCTTCATCCTCGGTGTCGATCGAACCATACTGCGTTACACTCTCCAGTACGCTGTCAACGTTCTCCATAGAGTACAGCTGACCGATCGCCTTGTTGATGGCAGTCTTGGTTGCCAGCACCGGAATGGTGTCCATACCGGTCTGCATCTTGATGTCTTCCAGAATGTTGAAGTTGATCGGGTCATCCGTTGCAACTGTCAGTCGTCTTCCCTGAATGTTGATGGCAATGACAGTGTACTTCTTCGCCAGATTTTCCGGAATCTTGCGGACGGCTTCTTCATCGATCTCGATGTTGCCCAGATCCACATACGGAACTCTCAGCTTGCCGGCAAGTGCCTGTGCCAGACGTACTTCAGAAATGAAGCCCATCTCCACGACCATGTCGCCGAAACGCTTAGAGCCCTGTGATTCCTTCTGTGCTGCCAGAACCTTTTCAAGCTGCTCAGGTGTGATTAACTTCTGTTCAACAAGATAATCACCGATTCGAATGTTTCTCATTACGATAACCTCCATACTTTAATTTTCTACTTGTAAAATATGTGACAATGTGCTATAATATATATATAATCGACCTTAAGGAGGGCAAACACCATGCTGCACAATGAATTCATGGACATTGGTTTCTACCTGATGTTCTACCCGATCGTTTTTTTCTATGGTATCTGTATCGGCAGCTTCCTGAATGTTGTCATTTACAGACTGCCGGAAAATGAATCCCTGATCAAACGATCATCCCACTGTATGAAGTGCGGAGCAAAGATCCGTTTCCGCGATCTTGTCCCGATCTTCAGCTGGCTGTTCCTTCGCGGAAAGTGCCATAGCTGCGGTGAAAAAATTTCTCCGCGCTACCCAATTGTAGAAGCCCTGAACGGTATCATTTACTTAGTCACATTTGCTGTTATGGACTTCAATGCGCATTCCATTCTCTGCTGCATCTTCTTCTCCATCCTGATCTGTGTCGGATTCATTGATTACGATACACAGACAATGGATCTTGGTATGCTTGCACTGATTCTGGTGCTTGCCGTACCGGATGCACTGCTCTCAGATGCAGTCAGCCTGCCGGATCGTCTGATCGGACTTGTCTGCATCAGTGTTCCGTTCTTCCTCATCGGTGAGATCGTTGCGATTTATAAAAAGAAGAAGACCGGTGAACGGATCCGCGGGATCGAGCTTGGCGACACGATTCTGATGGCTGCCAGCGGCGCACTGATCGGCTGGAAAGCAGTTTGTATATCTGCATTCTTCGGCATCATGCTCGCGGCGGTCGGCGGTCTGATCAGTAAGTACCGCAGCGGCGAATCCATATTCGCTTTCGGACCGTATCTTGCAATGGGCTTGTTCCTCGGAACGCTGTTCGGGGAACCGCTGATGGATTGGTACATAGCACTGCTGACGTATGATCCGTATGCAGTGGTTGAAGTCGTGCAATAAGTTTTTAAAATCCGGCAGTCGGGAGCAATCCTTCCGACTGCCGATTTTTTTGTTACTGTGTGTCGATCTCAGAGCCGTAGCTGTAGATGAAGCAGTAGCCATCTGTAGCTCCGATCGTGTGGTCAATGATCTTACTTGTGCCCAGCAAACCCTCATGACGGGAATTCTTCAGGTCATAGTAATGATTATTCAGCGCGTCATACTCATTCATCTTGTACTTGCTCATGTACTTAGAAAAACCATCTTCATTATAGCCATTGGTAATGTCTACAATATGAGGGGTTAATGTCTGCGTACCCGGATCATAGACCTCCGTAATACCATAGTACACACCGGGAACACCTGTCGGATTGTTGAAGATGTTGACGAGGGACATGGTGGAGTTGGTGACAAAGGAATAATCCGTATTGTTTCTGTGCGTAGTTGCACGAATGGAAAATGCAGTATTTCTGGAAGACAGATTGTTCAGAAAATCCTGATAAGAAACCGGATCCGTCAGATCAAAGGAGGATTCATCATAAGTACCGCACATGATCTCAAAATTGTAATTGTCATAATACGCCTTGTTGACTGCATATTCTGTGGAACTCTCATAAATCAGGTCAGAATCGGTGATGCCGATTTCAAAATTCCTGACCTCATAAACAATCTCACTGATCTTACCATTCTGGGTGTTATCGATCAGCAGGACATGCACCTTACCGTTACCATAATCGGGGGAGGTAGCAGTTGCACCGTTTTTCAGAACGCCCTCGTAAAACTGTGTTACGAAGTCTCTCACCAGTTTCTTGTCTGCCAGTTCAATCTCATTGACACCAACAGAAGTGGTTGCCGGAAGCACGTTTGATGCATAAAGATATTCCGCAGTGGAAAGCTCACTTTCCAGATATCCGGAAATGCTGCTGACAGCAGCATTTCCGCTCTCGTGAACATCCGCCTGCACCATCATTTTCATGACCGGCGGGATCAGCTGAAGCGCACCGAACATGATGATGCCGAAAATCGCCATTACGACGAGCAGCTCGACAAGGGTAAAGCCCTTTACTTTTCTTTTCATTGCAGTACCTCCTTATGGCTGGATCACATAGAACTGCAGATCGCCGTTCATGTGTTTGGAGGTATCGCAGTTGATGCCGTTTGCTGCGGCTTCCGCTGCGGCAGCCTGCGTGGAATAACGTGTAACATTCAATACAGTATTGGAGCTGCCGGACTTCACAGTTACCTGCATATCCACTGCCTGCATTGCTGCCTGTGCATCCGCTGGATCGGGATGCACTGCATTTGCAGCCTCCTCCAGTCCGTCAACATCCTGTACCGCACCGATCGGAGATTCCGCAGTTGTCTTGTTATTCAGGTGGTTGGTGTTCATCATCAGGGACTTGGTCACAGCACCCGCGCGCACCATGATGGCTGCGAGAAGTGTGAAGATTGCAAGTGCAATGATGACCTCGATCAGAGTCATGCCCTTTACGCGTTTCTTTTTCAGTTTCATAAACAGCACTCCTCTCATTAATAGTAGTTATAATACAGTGTGGTGAATCTTGCCGGAACAGCACCAACAGGTACTGAACCTGTACAGATACAGCCCGGAGTACCGCAGTTGCAGGTACATGTGCTCGGACTTGTTACATTACAGCTTCCACAGCCACATCTGCATGTAGAAGCAGCTGCCGCATCCGTTACATAAAGCATACCCCACTTTGCATCATTCGACATGATGATCTGTCCAGCGATCAGCTGACCGATTACGCCGATGTGATTTGCATCAGCGGAATATACATGATTTCCTCTATGTCCGGGACCGGGGCCGGGGCCAGGTCCTCTCTGCGGACCGTAGAGCATGGTACCAGAACCGATATACTCGATCTGCTTGCCAAGCTGCATACCCATCTTCTGCTTGAATGTCATCTTCGGAGCACGAACGTGTGCAGTTACCAGAGAGTTGTTCTTGGACATATCCAGAACAGAACCGTCTTCACCAAAAACGACTGAAAATGACGAAAAAATCGGTGAAACGTTTCCAAAATCAACAAAACGGTTTTGGAATCGTTTCCAATAGATGGAAGAAAAAGGGAATGACAGACTGCGCAACTCAGAAGAAATTGTCCGCCGGGGAAGGAAGGTACTT
>CALGTT010000169.1 GCA_937901485.1 uncultured Ruminococcus sp. | reverse complement strand
CGGTATTTGGCTTTAAGCGGATTATCAATCATGATTGACATCTTCACACCTCCGGCGATTCAGGCAGGGGCATCCAGTGGGTGACCTCACCGACCATGTAATGATTGTGGTTATCCGCAAACCCGTCAAAATCGTTTGTCACCAGCGCATAGCTTCCGTCGTCCAGAAGCGCGAGAACTTCCTGCGCATCCTCTGGCAGTCTTTCGGATGCCGGAATCCAACGGCTATTCAACGTTCTCTGCATTCCAGAATGTTCCCCGATGATTCGGATGACATCGGTGAAATCCTGCCGCATCTTCTTTGCATCCTGATCGCCCTGTCCTTCGTGGTTAAAGCTGACCACTCTGCGAACAAGCACATTGTAAAGGTCTTGCATGTTCTTGATCAATTCAAGTTTTCTTTCAGGTGTAATCATCATTTGCACTTTGCCGCCGCAGAAAGGGCACGGCTTCAATTCATACTTCATCCTTCATACCTCCCATCTTCCTCCTCTGCCTGTCCGCAAAGCCCTGATCCCCTGTGAGCAGCCCGATCACCTCGCAGGCAAGGGATGCGATCCGGTCAGCGGATACGGCTTTCTCGATTTCGGACAAAAGTGTTCCAGCTTTGCGGATGTTATTCTGATAATCCTTGAACGCTGCCTGAGCACCTTCAAAAGCAATCACCGATTCACGGTATTGCGCATGTAGTTTTTTCTTCCGGCTCTGCGCGGATGCCATATCCAAGCTTTCAAAGCGATATGCGTGATACAGCTTTGTCAGCTCACTGAAATATCGGTATGCCGCCGGAGGAAACCGGCTGAAATCCAGCGTACCGTCATGGGCTTGCTTCTCCATCGCTTTCCAGTGCTTCGGATTGCCGAAATCATATTTCATAAGACTCCTTTCTATGTATCGTATGACGGGTATGACGGGTTTTCTATATACCATATATTTTTTCATGTACCATGTATGAAGTACTTTATAATTTTTATACGATAGAATAGGAATAACCCGTCAACCCGTCATACCCGTCATTAACCAATGGATACGGAATAATCATCGGCAGAGGTATGCAGGCGGATGTTCAAGTAGTGCCAACCGTCCATTTTCTTTACTCTTTCAAATCTTTTTGCCATCTCCGCGCCAAATTTCGTATTACTCATCTTGTACTCATTATTTTCCTCCGCCCATTTTGCGTATACCGCATAGAGCTGAGAAGCCTTAACGGACCCGCCGTCTATTTCGCAGTTCGCATCCATGAATGCGGAAATCACATCCATTTCATGCCGGTATTCCCTGACTGCATCCATAACCTGCTTAGGCATGGTCAGCCCCTCCCTCTGCCAAAGCAGACAGCCCTCAACCGCCCAACGGAAAATACTATCCGTTTCCTTGGCGAGTTTGTATTTCAGATGCCTGTCCACCCTATCCTCCGGAATCTGCACCTCGAACGGAATCAGGTGGATTCTTCGCCAGATGCCGGTATCCGTGCCACGGATGGTGGGCTTGTGATTTGTCGCCATCCAGAGCTTGAACTCCGGTTTAAATTCAAATTCTTCCGAAAACATCTTTCGTGCCGTCACCACATCATCACCGGTCAGCTGTTTGAGCAATCCTTCGTCCAGACGCATTCCCTCATTCGGTTCCACCGATGTCACAAGTCGGGAACCCTTCAGACGTGCAATGTCGCTGGTCGGTGCATTGCCGGACTTCGGGTTGATCATGATGGTCTGCGGCTGGATATTGGTGGCATAGTCGCCCATGATGCTTCGAATGATCTCCAGAAACGTGGATTTGCCATTGCGTCCCGTCCCGTAAAGGAAGAAAGCGCACTGCTCGGAAGTCGTGCCGGTCAGGGAATAGCCTACGCATTTTTGAACATATCGGATCAGTGCCTCGTCACCACCAAAGATGTCATGAAGGAATCGAAGCCACAGCTCTGGCACAGGCGCATTCGGATCGTAGGAAGCGGATGCCTGCTTGGTCAGGAACGCCTCTCTGTTATGCATTGTGAGCTGTCCGCTGCGAAGATCCACAATGCCGTTTTTGCAACCGATAACGGTTTTATTGCCGTCAAGCATGGAAGGCAGGATCGGTGCATAGTGCTCCGCCTCCCTCAGCATGTTAGTTTTTCCTGCAAAGCTTCTGGACTTCTTCAGATGTTTCTGGAATGACCTTTCCATATCAGGATCGTCCTGATAAAGCGTGAGTTCCTGCTCCATCAGCACTGTAGCAGCATCTGCAAGTCGGCGATGCCAGCCAATATTGTCATAATGCCATTTGCCGTCCTTGTAGTAAAGCCATTTCTTTTCGACGTAGCTGTACCGCAGTTCCTCACCGAATGCGTCATACAATCGCTGGGCATTTCCGGTGTCATCAAAAGAATAGTACTTTCCGGAAACCTTTGCCATGACCGTTTCACTGCTTTTGCGAATGCTGATCGCATAGCTGTCATCCACATGTGGATTATAGTACTCCGCGCAGCTTTCCGCTGCGCGTTTGAGTGTCAGCGCGCCGTAGGTGCTGCCGGACTGCCGTCTGTCCCACTTTTTGCGCATCAAACCAGAACTGCGATAGATGCTGTCCATCAGCGCAGTATCGCCGCCACACCAGAATGCCAGCATGGAGCAGAACGCCATATCCGCTTCGGACTGGGAGGGGAAATCGGAGAAATCCCCTCCATAAAGTTTGGAAAACTTTTCGCCGTTTGCTGACTGCATTGCTTTTGCAATGATGCTCTGTGCATCCAGTGTTACAGGCAAAGGCAATGTTTCAGGTGTTTCACGCCGAACAGGACTGCCGAGATACTTCTCATGCAGCAAGCGGATGTTTGCTGTTCCGTCCGCGATGTCCACAAAGTTCGTGCAGCAGCAGCCGGTCATCACAAAAAAACGACCGCTGTCATACATTTCCACCCCGCCTGAACGTCTGCCGCCCTCCGGCAGCTTACCACGGCAGATGATGTGAATGCCCGTCTTGGATTGTGAAAATTCCGTGTAGCTTTGCAGGGTGTCGATAAACTCCCCAACAACGTTGCTGTGATCGCCGGAGAAATACGCCTGCATCGCCTCTGTACATCCATCCAGATCCACACCGAAATAGCCGCTTCCCTCGAACATGAAGCCGATGCCGGCATAGTCGGCGGAAACTCTGACAGCAGTGTCAAAATCAGTCCATGTTGCTGGGTTGTTGGACATCGCCTGCCCGCCCGTTCTCGGATTAATGGGCTTCTTTGAAACCCCCGAATGCGAGCGCGGATCTGGCTCAGCTCTCCAGCATACCCAATTTGGAAGTTTCTTTAGTTCGTTCGGTATCAGTTCGTACATGCTGTCCCTCCTCTTGCAAAGTGCTTCCCTGCATCAGAGGGATAGCTGATATTCTGATTAAAACGGCACTTCATCGCCAAGGATCTCATCAAAATCCTCCAGATTGCCAAGCGGGGTGCCGGCAGCCGATGCGAATTGCTCCTGCGGCTTCTGCGCCACGGTATCGGATGATACCGGAGCTGTTTTCTCCTTCATGACGTGGCGGCATTCAGGGAACTGTGTTGCCTTCACACCCTTAAGCTGGTCAATTTTCTCGGAGGTTTTACCGTTATAGGTGTCATGCACGACCGTCACGCGGAGAGGCTTACCGATAAGATCACGGCAAAGGTCCTCAACGGTTTCGTATGCCTTGCCGTTGGGGAGCTTTGCACATTTTGCAAGCTGCATGAGCTGGATGAAATTGTATCCCTGCACCTGCATGTCCTGCGCATTCGGTTCACGCTTCTTCCAGATGTCGAGGAACAGATAGCGGTTCTGACAGCTCTGCTCCACGTCATTGCGGATGACCAGTGAAAAGCCCAGCTTCTGTGCGCCGGACTGAGTGGTTCGTGCTTCCGCGTTCCGGATGAGCACCTCATAGTCGCCCGCCGGAATCAGTCCATAATCGTCCATATTATCGTAATTTGTTGAGAATGCCATATTAATTTTCCTCCTTGATTAGCTTCAGGGCATCTTCCACGCTTCTGCAAACCCCTGCAATTGCATTGGTTTTCCGCATCTGGTCAAGAAAATGCTTCTGTTCTTTGGAAACCCTGCCGGATTCCGTTTTCACTTCGATATAGAATGCTCTGCCATCAGATTTGCGATGTCCGTTTAGATCGGAATATCCTTTGGGCACGCCTGTTGTCAGATAAGTGCCGGACGCAGTGCGCCCTGCGCCGACATTGGTGCGGTGTACCACACAGTATGGAGATAACGCTGCACGGATCTCCCACATCAGCTTGTGCTCCTCCGTCATGCGATCAGCCCCCTTGCCTTTGCCTGATGCCATGCCCAGCCTTTTTTATAGCCATGACTTTCGGCGTACTCCAGCAGTTCCTTGTAGCTCCGGCATTCCTCCGGTGTCTTCAGATCCAGCACGAAGCCCTCGATTTTCTGCAAGCCTGTTTCCGCCTGCTCCTCGATCTCTTTGCGTTCCTTCTTCTGGATGACTGCACCGCATTCCGGACAGCACTCTGCATGGAATCCATTGACGATCAGCGGAAACACCGCATAGCAGTTCTGGCAGGTGCAAAAGCGTTCGTCTTCTGCTGTTTCCAACAGTTCACCCTTCTTCGGTTTGCCTTCCAAGCTCCACTCCCTGTCATCGTCCGGCATTCCATGGCGGGCGTAATTTCCGACATGATCAAGAATCACCGCGCGCTTGCCCTCACGGTAGCGCATACAGCGCATCGCCTGCTGGATATACAGTGTCAGGCTCTGTGTGGGGCGGAGCATGATGACACACCCGCAGTCAGGAACGTCAAATCCCTCGCTGATGAGATCGACATTGCAGAGAATGTCCAGTGCACCGCGCCGGAACGCATCCACGATCCTCGCACGCTCGTCCTTCTTCATTCGCCCGTCAATGTGTGCCGCCTCAATGCCGGCGGCGCAGAACTGCTCCGCCATCTTCTGGGAGTGCCGGACTGTCGTGCAGTAGCAGACCGCCTGCGCCCCTCCACCGTACTTCTGGTAGTAGTGGATCACATCGCCGTATACCTTGCTTCCGAGCATTCTCTGTTCCGCCGACCGCACATCAAATTCACCCCGCCGGATGGTAATGCCGGACATGTCTGCGACATTCGGCGCGTAGTAGTCGTAAGGGGCAAGGCAGTTGTTTTCAATCAGCCATTTCGCTGAAACGCCGACAATCAGTTCGTCATTGACATCCTTCAGTCCCGAACCGTCCAGCCGGATCGGTGTTGCTGTAACTCCGACACGATACGCCTGTGGAAATGCGTCATAGACCTTCTGGTAAGAAGACGCTTTGCTGTGATGGTTTTCATCAGTAATGATGAGGGAGGGCGGGCGAAGCTTTTCCAGCCGGCGGCAGGCGGTTTGTACCATCATGATACAGCAAAAGCGCATATCTACGCCCCACCAGCGGAATGTCCGTTCGATCTGCTCGCAAAGCTCTTTGCGGTGCACAACGAACAGCACCTGCTTTCGATTCGCGGCTGTCCGCTTCGCCATCTCTGCCACGATGACAGACTTTCCTCCACCGCAGGGAAGGACGATGCAGGGGGCTTTACGCCCTCTGCGCAACGCATCACTGACTTGCCTGATCAGTGCTGACTGATACTCCCGCAGCGGCATTTGATGCCTCCTTTCTTCTTTTTATCTCTGCTGTCATGCACTTCCAGCAGAGTTTTCTGCCATAGTTCCTGATTCCGCAAAACTCAAACCGCCCCCGCTATTCTAAAAAAAGTACAAATCCAAGCATTAGAACGCCCGAGTGCAAGGCGTAATTTGCGTGCATGAT
>CALGTT010000168.1 GCA_937901485.1 uncultured Ruminococcus sp. | reverse complement strand
TTGACAATCTGATTCTGATCGCAGGACATCTGACGGATCATGCACGCAAATTACGCCTTGCACTCGGGCGTTCTAATGCTTGGATTTGTACCTTTTTTAGAGTAGCGGGGGCAGTTTGAGTTTTGCGGAATCAGGTTATTGATAATATTCATCAGGTCACTTCCCCTCTTGACAATATTCAGGTATAAAATCCCAATTATATTATACCATACCAAACGACAAAATTCAATGGATTTGACCAAGTTACAACAAAAAGAAAGCCGGGGCATGGTGCCCCGACTCAACAAAATTTACTACTCTGCTGATTGATACTCCGCCAGCAGCTCTTGATAAATTGGCTGCATTTTAGCAATGCGGTCTTCCGTATCAATGCCATGCTCATTTTGCTTGATCTCGATTTCCTCCACGATCTGCTCCGTTTCAATATCCCAGATCTCATAACCCCGATTGCCGCAGTACACTGCAAGATTTCCAAGCACAAGGGAACGTCCGCAGTCATCCCCATCGAGATGCTGGTCATCCAGTGCTTTCAGGAAAGGCTGATAGGTGTTTCTCGACCATCTGAGCTTCGTCTGCATGACAAGGTATTCATATGGATTGTTGTCGAGCGTTCCCTTGGAATAGACTCCATAGCTAAATGGACGGAATACAGGGTATTTCAAGTAATAATAACGCCAGTCGAATACGGATCTTTCCTCGCACTCTCTCAGATACGTTTCCGCTGTACTACGAAGGAATGCATCTGAAAAATGATCCGTCCTGGACAAAAGTTCAGTCAGAACCCGCTTTGTATTCTCGAAACTGCCAACCTCTGCATCTGCCGAGGACAAAAGACTTGCAGTTCTTTCAGAATGGTGGAACAGCTCCTGCCATGCATGATCATGATCACTGCCCGTTCCTGACTGGAAGCACCAGTGTGTTACAGCTTTCCAATACATACCGATCGACATCAATGCACAGTCCACGGCATCCCTGCTGCATTGGAAAAGCGGCTCGAATCCGGAAAACAGCTCTGCATTTTCCAATCCAATCACAGCAATCTGCCCCTGTAAAAGCCTGTGATCCTCCAAAGCAAACAATCCCTCTGCCTGATCAGGATGCTCCTGTGTCCAGTGAAGCTTCTCATTTTCTTCTCTGATCTGAAAAGCATTGAAGCTGTTCGTAATCTCACTGCTGATTGTTCCATGCAGGATGATGTGTGCTGTCTGACGGATAATATTCGGCATTCTATTGCGGTTCTGTCTGTCACTGATCTCGTCCTCCGAATTGCGGATCAGATTGTGCAGCATTCGCAGGCGGCGTGAAAACTCTGCTTCTGTGATTTTTTCTCTGTTCTGCATATAACAAATGAATGCATACAGCAGGACAAAACGTGACAGCATCATGCGGTTTGGTGTTCTCAGGCAGTATCCCAGCAAATCGGCTGTATGGTCACAGCAGATCTTTCCAGCTTCATGCCGCTGGGAGATGAATTTCGCAAAGATCTCCGTTGGTTTCTCTGTTACGTTCCAACAGTCAAAAAAGCTTTCCAACATCGCAATGTGTTCTCTGCATCGCGGAGCATCATGGGAAAAGTACAATTTGATCAGCTCAAATTCATCATATTCCTTTCCATGCAGTGATCCATCCTCCAGATAACAGATCAAGTCACAGACATAACGAAAATAACGCAGAAAACCATCGTCAATGGTATGGTCGGAAGCACGGTACTGCCACAAAAGATCCGTCCATGCCCCGTCAATCTTTGCTGCAATGCGATCAGCCGTATCCTCATCGAACTGACGAAGCTCCCGTTCAAGCTCCGCCTTGAAATGTTCGAACTGCGTCAGCGGCTTTCCTCGGGAATTCATCTTGATGTACAGTGCATCCGTCAGCCCCATATCCGGAAGCGGAAGGAAACAAAAGGAAATCACACCGTTTTCAAGCTGTTCCCACAGATCCGGAATATCCGAAAACACATTCTGAATTGCATCAAGCATTATGAGCATCGCACAAATGGTGGGGTCTTTCTGCCAGTCAAATGGGAACCATACCTGATCCATAATTTCAGCAGAAAGCTTCTGCCCGAAGGACGGCTGGAATTCCAAGAGTGCCGCACAGAAATCCCTTGCACTGTATCGTGTTTCATAGCTGAAATTCTTCAGAAATGCATACTTCTCCGCAGGAATGCCGCACTTCTTTGCAGCATACCAATGGAGCAGAAACAGTGTTGTGAGCCGCTGCTGACCATCGAGCGGTGTCATGATGCCGTCAGCATCCATATCACCGTACACAAAATCCAGTGTGATCGGCTTATCCGTAAAGGCATCATGCAGTGCCTGCAAAAAGCGATTTCTCACACGGCTTGCTTCCGCACCGCTTCTGCCTTGTGCGTAGTCACGCTGGATCATTGGAATCACAATACGGGAAAGCGAAATCATTGTACCGTCCACATCAAATGCAGATCCGAAAATATCTATGAATGTATGTAATGATGCCGGCATATCAATTACCCTCCCCTATGATCGAAATTTCTTCCTGCAAATACGGTGCGAGCACACGATTCATTTCTGCAATATATGCCGCTCTGTCTGCCTGTCCCCAGAAATGGAGCTGATTCTGTTCAGAAGGCGTGTAGTATTTCAGAAACACCATTCTGGTGCAGAATGGAATATACCGTCCTCGCTTGTCCATCTCAATGATTCTGTTTCGCTTCACATCAAATGCGGCATTGTTGAGTGCGGCATTGTCACTGATATTGAGAAGAGCGAGATTGGCAATAGAATGCATGTATGCCCCGTTCCCCTCAGCAGAAAGCACCCTTGCTGCCTTTTCCTGCAAACTCTCAAACGTAGTACGGTCAAGTCGGGGTGCGTCAAGTGCTTTCTGCATCATCTCTGCTAAAGTTTTATCCTCAGAGATGTTCTGCACAGATGGAATGTGCAGTGCGAGCCATTCCCTCCAGCTTTTCTGATCCTTCAATCCCTCAGAATGCTGTGCATGGATATGCTCCAGACTCCATGCTTCACGCTTGAACTGGTCAAATGGAAACCACTGTGTTCCTGCACCATTGCAACGCACAGATTCCACATTGAACAGCAATAAGAGCCGGCGGATTGCATCCCAGTCATTTTCAAAGCCAAGATCTCCATAATTCCGATCATTCGGAAGGCGAATACTTTTTGTAATCTCCTCATCCAGCATATGACGAAATTCCGTTTTTGTTTTTCCCTGTGCTGCCAGCAGAAGCTGCCTTAGTGTTTGGTGATTTGAGGCGATCAGATAACCGATTTTGTGATAGAATTCATGGTTTTCATACCAGTCTCTGAGTGTCAGAAAGGTGTGCAGAATTCGGCTCCAGATCGTGTTGCTGTCCGTTTTCTGACGTTCTTCATCCAGCTTGAAAAAGGTATCATATTTCTCTTTGGACTCGGAATTCTTTCCTGTGAGCAGATCCAGCAGCAGGTCGATTCTTGTGGGATACGCCTCCCCTGATTGATTTGTCAGAAAGTTCCAGAACGGTTCATGGTGCAGCTCACGCTCGATGGTGTCCCACTGCTGTGCGATCTCCTCCTGTTTTTTGCGGCTCAGCTCAGAATTGTCATTCTGAATCAGGAACAATGCCTTGACCAGCTCCGCACTGGTCAGCGGAATTTTACCGATATTCAGGCGTGTAAACAGGGAAATAGCATCCATATCCCCCGTATCTTCGCCAACCTCGTACCAGATCACCCCGACATTCTCATCAAAGTATTTGTTGATATTCGTCAGTGTCGATTTCTTTTCATGTCCCTCAAACCATTCTCCGATTACTTTGTATGCATTGTACATAAAATAGAAATCAATATTTTCTTCCTGCCGTTGTTCATCCAGTGTATTCAGAAATGCTTCCGACTGCGGACGTGTCCGATAGTGCAAAGAAAACTTTGGCGGATCCATAAAGCCGCCGCTTGCCTTGTGCATATACTGGTAGATCAAAAAGATCGTAGTCAGCCGCTGCTGTCCGTCAATCAGCTCATAATGGTCATCGCATTTCCGGACAACAACCGGCTGAAGGGAATAGCTTGCAGTCCCATTTGTGTACACATCTTCTAAAAGACGGTGCACCTCATTCCTACCCCAGCGATAGCCTCGCTGATAAGATGGTATCTCAAACCGTCCCTCAATGCTGCCCACCAGCTTTTGCTCCAACATAACTGTAGGTTTTGATTTTGACATGGGGTTCACTCCTGATCTTGTTATCTATTTCTGTTACAGATTCTTACCATCCGTATTATATTTGAAAACGTCAGCTTTTACATCCTTGATATCTGCGACCAGATTATCATCTTCACCTAAATTAGCTTCAAATAGATTCCTGCTGAAAATGAATCACTAATTACATTATATCACATAATCTGACGCAACTCAACAGAAACTAATTCAGTTCATTCACAAAATATTTTTCCTATATTTATGCAGGTTGACGTAATTACTGACAATTGTATTTTATAATGAAAAACTGTACATCCAAAGTTATACAGATAAATTTGATAACTATGTCGAAGGGCAATCGCCCCGACCCCACTGCAACATCTCAAAACTGTTCCGTAATCAAAGCCTTATGATCCCGATTCAATATCGCAATCGCCCTGTCCGCATCTGCATCGGAGAGCGTACGCTGCCATTCCTCGTACCTACGCTTACTCTGCACCCGTACCCTTGTCACCACGAGGAACTGTGCCAGCCAATTCCAACGATAGAAATCATCATCGTCAATAATGCAGAAAGCTTCCAGCTCCTCTCGATCTGCGATCCAACGACGTATCTCATCCGGGCGGCTGGAAGGTCCGGAGCGTTTTGTATAATCTGTCCAGCCGAAAATCTTCAATCCATATTTCTCAAAATGATTGTAAAGATCCAGTATTTCCTTGCTGTCCGTCTGATAACCATTCTCTACAAACTCCCAGTAGTGAATTCTCCAGGATGAAGAAAGAATGATCTCTGCACCAGTTGCATCTACGATTCTTTTAAGCCTTGCAAAGCATTCATCCTTGAATTCTGCATGACAATCTTCTTCCTTCAGAACACCGTCTATGTCTAAAAATATAACTTTCATTGTAATTTCTCCTTTTCCATTCCATTCGTGCTAATGATATACATATGAAAATGCAGGGTAATCGGCTGCGTTGAAAGAATGCAACCCGATCAGAGGATCGGGCTGCGGCAATATATAATCCAGTTTTCCTTTTATTCCTCAAAGAACAAGCGTAGCATATACCGCCTCTCCTTGCGTGCCATCCGCTGCAATGGGAACCAGCCCAACGATCACAGCAAAGCCACCGGAACCCGATGTGAGATAAATTTCCGAAGAAGAGATCGTTCCTGAATTACAGAGGGAGGGATTGTTTCCGTCCGGTTCTGCCATATAGAATTCATAGTAATAGCTGTCAAAATCTCCGCTGACACACAGATACAGGTCGAAACCGTCGGCAACCGCCTCGTATATGCCGTCTCCGTCATCATCAACGGGAATCGTTCTTGTTTCGATCCATGCATTGATTGTCGGAAGACTTGCCGTCTGATCCGTTTCCGGCGGAATTTCCTGAATAATCTCAGTGGGCATTTCTGTTGTTGGAACTTCCTCTTGATAATTCCGCACATCGGAAACTACATCTGCAAGAGGCAATGTCGAAGCAGTACCTTTTTCATAGCCCCATGCCTCATAACTATTCAGCAATGCGTCAAACGATATTGCACTGCATGATATTGGTTTTATGGATGTTTTGTAGTATACATTCTCTTCAAAAAGAGAATCATATGCGGCAAGAAACTGCTCCCTTGTCATTGTGCTGTCCATACCGCCGTAGGAATATTCTCCATCATACTCCAAAGTCAAAAGCGTGTCAAAGGGAAGCGCATGTGTGTAATGACATGGAATCCTGTTCAAATAATAGCTGATACTACGTCCAGTTACATCCACCGACTGATACATATAGGAAAAACTGCCGCTCTGGCGATCCTTAAAAAGCCGACAGGCAAAACCATCCTGCCCGCCGGAAGACTGTCCGGCATCAAACAGAAGTTGCAGAGCATCGCTGCCATTTGACATAGGCTGTAATTCTCCATTTTCAAAATAGTATGGGTGGAATGCAGCATACTGAAACTTACCATTACTAAACAGATAACCGCCTGCGATGAACTCCGGTACACCGTCCATATCCAAATCTTGAAACCAGCATTCGTTATTCCCTTTGCCGAGAACAGAACGCCATGTTGCTTCGTTTTTTAGCACTGCATTCACATACTCTTGAGCAAAAGTGAGTTTTACTGGCTCCGTTGCAGTGGTCTGTACGGTTTCTGTGACAGATTCTGAGGGTACAGTGTCCACCATTTCTGTATTGCTCGCATCAGTTTCCGATACGGCGGTCTGTACTGTTTCAGATACCGCAGATTCTGTCGAAATTTCAGCCATTGTTTCTGTTTCATGATTGCTCTCTGTTTCTTTTTCCGGTCGGTGCGAGAGCAGGAGTCCGCCGCCCACACCGCCTGCACCTACAAGAAGAAATGCGGCAATCACAGCAAATAACACAGCCAGCGATTTCTTTCGGGTCGGAATATCTTGCTGTACGATCCGTTCAGCCGGCAACGAATCCGACGATGTACCAGTTGTTTCTACATCAGCAGTGCGTGCGTTTTTAGCCCAAGGTGAATCCGCTTCCTGCGGAAATTCATACTCTTCATCTTCCGCATCATCCCATCCATCCGGAAGTCTGTTATTCTCATCCATTCTTTTCACCTTCCTGCACTGGAATGGCGGTCATTTGCTTCGGATTATTCGGCATAATACTGGTGAGTCCCAAAAGGAAATAAATGATGATCGGAAAAAAACTAAGACTATAAATGAGCATCATAATACGCACCAGTGTGATAGAAAGTCCGGTATATTCCGAAATACCGCCGCATACACCGAACAGAAATTTCTGCTTCAAAGAGCAATAGAGCTTAGGCGATTTAGATTTTGCAGCCTTGACTGCCATCGGTGCGGATGCATTGTATGTCTTTCCGCAATGCGGACAAAAACCGTATGTATCATATTCAACGACACGTTTGATCTCAGCAATCGGGAAACCATGAATCAGTAAGTACAAACCTCCAGTAAAAAGCACACTGAGAAGATACTTCATGCCATAATCCGGAAATTGCAGCACAGTCCGTGTTTCGCCGACACCACTGATGAGCAGTGCCTTGTCACTCTGACAATACGGACAGTGAATGTCACGTTCGATGGTATTCTGTTCATCCTTTTTCATATTTTGCCTCCTATTTCTTCCTCAAAATCACTCGATCGCCCTGTTTTTCCATTTTGTAATTACGCAGTTTGTTCAGTGTGCCCACACCGCCGCCTGCCACTGCAATTGTCGCTGCACTGGCTGCGACAGCAACGCCAGATACACCGGCTCCGCCCAACACAGCGGCTGCCGGCAGAATTCCCGCAATCGCTGCAGGAGCAGGTAAGGGACCCGCAGGAATCATTGCAATGATCGCTGCAACTGCAACTGTAAGTCCACCAATTGCAACTGCCCAGGCAACTGCTCCAACTGCTTTAATCCTGAAAACCTTTTGTCCAAGTTCACCCTCAACCTCAATACACTGTTCACCATTCTTGATGGCATTACCGAGATCCTTTTCATTATCAATCAACATACATTTCATCCTTTCCATGTTTGTGTTTGCGGAAAACCGCAGTCATTTTTGAATACTTCGCCCAGCTCCGTACCACTGGCTCTGCAAACGGATGCCTCTTCCTACCACTCGCCCTGCACGCCGGACAGGGATCCTTGACACACTGCACCCTCCCCAGACGGTACGGACAGTCCGCACACTTTTTCTGTTTCTTCATAAAATCCCTCCTTTCATCAGCGGATGCTCCGGCTGGAACATGGTATAATATACATAAGCAAGCCTTTCGCAAATAGGGGCACTCCCCGAAACGCCCTCACAAAGTATCGAAACACAGCCGTTTCTCTCACAGCTTCGACAATAATTCTGACGGTTCATTTCCTCTATGCCGCAGGCTTCAGAAGTCCCATGCACTCCGTTTTTCGCTCCATGGACGAATGCACATAGCGGTTAAGCGTCGTTTCCACAGAAGCATGTCCCAGAATCTCCGACAGCGTTTTCACATCAAATCCCAGAGCCACGCAGTTCGTTGCGAACGCATGACGCAGACTGTGAAAGCCCACTGACGGCAGTCCTGCTTTTTTGAGGATCGCCTTAAAACGATGCTGTAACGTCCTCGGCTCCATCACATGGGTACTGCCGGACAGCACATAGGCATCGTCTTTTCCACGCAGTTTCCGCAAAAATGGCATCAGGAATGCCGGAAGAGGAATGGTTCTGACAGAAGTCCGACTTTTGGGGGAATCCACCAGAATCCTTGTGCCGCCCTCGCATTGGATCCGCTGCACCGTCCGCCTGACGGTAAACCTGCTCTTTGCAAAGTCAATATCGCCCCACCGCAGTCCGCAGACCTCACCCACTCGCAGTCCCGTATACAGGCTCAACAGAATACAGAGGGATGTGGAGTTTTCGTGTTTCTGCACATGCCTGCACGGCGTTTTCTGCTCTTGGGGAGAGAGAATTTTTCGCTCTGTTCTGGGGATTTTCGGGAGTATGACATCCTGCACCGGATTGCGGAAGCCATGCACTCTGGAGGCGTACTTCGCCACGGATTTGATAACCACCACGATGTCCGATACATACTTTGCCGACAGTCCGCTTTCGAGCTTTCGTGCAATGAATGCATGGAGCATCTGCACCGTCAGCTTGTCATAGCGAATCGCCCCGAATTCAGGCAAAATATGCTTATCCGCTTTCATTCGGTAGCTCGCATGGGTGGAGGGCTTCACCCGAAGCTGCACCGCCGCCAGCCACTCCTCCAGAAGTGCCCCGACCGTCCGCCGTCCCGACTCCTGATACTGGCAGGAATTCGCCTTGAGGGGGAGCAGCTTCTCCCTGACCTCTGCATAGGTTTTGCCGTAAATTGAGCGATATTTCGCTCTTCCCCGTGCATTTTTGCCAACCGGATAACGCCCCTCCCAGCGGCCGTCCTTTCGCTTGTAAATGTTCTCGCCCTTTCGTGCCATCATGTTCCTCCTTGACCAGAATTGTGACGGGTTCTGTCCCGCATGTCGATAGCAGATTCGACAAATGTGCCGTCATTTTCTTGTGAGATGTGTCGAAATTCCGCTTGCCTTTGGTGAATTTGCTGAAATCGCCTTGCAAATCAGGGGCATTTGTGCTATAATAGTACCAATGACAAAGCGGCTCCCGCTTGCCGTCAATTGCCCCTATCTGCGGCAAATCAGAGCCGCAGGACGCTCCCGGATCGGGGGCTTTTTTCGTTTTGTACGCCTTGACTTCCATCGGGCGGTGTGGTACAATAAAAGAAAATTCTGGTCAATTTCATTCTAACACGTCGGAGGGCCGGATTTATCCCGAAAATTACGAAGTTTATCCAAAGAAGGTGGATCACGCATGAAACTTACGCTCCGCACACTGCTTTTTCTCATCATACAGGCAAAAAAGACCGGTACTGGCAGGCTCGGCAACGGTAAAATTCTGGTGCAGTTCCTGCTTACCTGCACCGATGCCGACGGCGTTGAGCGTTCGCACGAACGCAGTATTCTGGCGAAATTCTGCGAAAATGCCATGCTCTCAGATGCCTACAAGAGCATGAACCGACGGATCGACCGCTTTCTGCGTGAGGGAAAGGGGTATCCGCACGAGAAGCTGACATTCACGAATTTTGAACGGAATATGGGCAATATTGCATCCTATCGGGTGCATCTGGCGAAGATGGCAGAGGTTTGTGCACAGGTGCTGGATGAATCGAAAACCGAACAGCTGGTGCACACCCTCCTCGAAATGCTCCGGCAGGATGACGGCATTCGGACTCTGCCGTATGGCTGCGGTTTCATCCAGAAATCCGAGCTTTTCGGGACATTTGCACACCGGAAGAGAATCTGTTCAGAGGCACTGCTGCTGGGGCTGTTCTATCTGATGCACAAGCAATTTTCTGCGGAATTCAGCGAAAATCCGGAACTTCTCGCACTTCCCGAAAAGCTCCCGTTCCATGTGGTGCATTATGTGAAAAAGGAGTTTTCCACAGCCGGACATGGAAATCTTGAAAACCTCCTGCATCCTGACTTTCCGCTGACTTTAAGGGAGAATCTGCACGAAAACGCCAAGCGGCCTTATGCGGCGGCGGAGGTCAGAGTACATATTTTGGGCGAAGCGAAGCGGTTTTATCCCCTTGCATTTCGAGGTGCTGACGGCATGAAAAATGCCCTCCCGAGGGAGGGCAACGTGTTCCTGTATGGCATGGGCGGTGTGGGGAAAACGACGATTCTGCTCGAAGAAATCTGCCGGAACAGCGAATCGAACAGTGTGAATTTTCTCCTCCCGCTGCAGCGGTTTCATGTGCAGAATATCCCGAATTTCAGGCATCATCAGAGCAATTGGATGCTCTCGCAGCTCCTGCTGAAATACCACTATCAGTATGAATTCCACACACTCGAAGCATGTATTTCCGCCGAGGGTGAGGAGGCGGTTTTGCAGCAATTGTCACAGCTCCATGCACTTCTGGAAGAATGTCCAAATGGGTGGAAACCGCAGTATTCCGTGCTTTTGGATGGATTCAACGAAATTTCAACGGCTTTACAGACGGTATTTTTGCAGGAGCTGAAGAACGCTTTGACGGAGTGGAGGAATGTCCGCTTTGTGATCACGGGGCGAAGCATCCCACAGCAGGAGATCTTCCGCAGCTTCGGGAAAATCGAGGTTCTTGGCATCACGGACGAGGGGCTTTCGGATGCACTTGCAGATTTTCCGGAGGTACGAAACGAACCCAAAATGCTGGAAATTCTGCGGATTCCGCTGTTTCTGAACCTCTGGGTTTCACAGAATTCGGAAGAGCTTTGCAGCCGTGGAAAACTGCTCGATGCCCATGTGAACGGCTTTTCAGGCAGTGAGGAAATGCGGTTTGCGGTGCAGTATATTCTGCCGTTTGCGGCAAGAAAAATGGCGGAATACGGACATTTTACGATGTACAGATCCGATCTTTCCAAGGCGGTGGAGGATGCATTTTCCACATTTTTGGAGGATGAGCGAGTGTACCAGAACTGCCTTGCTCCGCTGGGATTCCGCAGGAACCATCTGCAAAATTACAGAGAACAATTTGTGGACATGCTTCTGGAGGAGCTTTGTTATCTATGCAAAAGCAGCGTGAATTCGTCGGAAATTCGATTTGAGCACCAGTATTTCCGGGATTATTTTGCGGCAAGGTGCATTGTACTTCTGACAAAGGCATTGTTTGAAGGCTGTGCCTCCATCTCCGACGAGGACGAGCATGATATGTTTCGGAAATACGATCTGGGGGCCATCTGGTTTCCGGATCGTGAAACGGAGATTTACCGCATGATCGGGGAAATTTTCGGCGACGACCGCAACCGCTATCAGGAGGATTTCTGGTATGAGGAAACGCCGCTGGATGGGCTTCTGAACAGAGGATGGCATTACAGCACCTTCCGGCTCACGGAAAACATCATCCGCACGATGGCGGCGGCGAGGGACAATCTCATCTGTGGTGCAGATTTCAGCAGAACTTCCCTGCCCCTACATCTGCCGTGCGGTGTGAAATTCAGCAACAATGGCGAAGAACCGTGCGATTTTTCAGAGTGCAGGGTCTTTGACATTGGCTTCGCTGACAGCTCTCTGGAATGTGTGGCGGCATCTGAGGACGGCACAAAACAGCTGCTCCGTTCGGAGGACGGATACGGGCTTCTGTGGGATGCCGAAAGTCTGGAAGTTCTGGCGGAATATTGGGGTTCTTTGCCAATGGATCTGGAAGATTTGGTGTATTATGAGGATGCCGTTCCGATCGAAGATGACGCAGTGAAAGCGGAAATTGCGGCAAGGCTCACGCATTTTACGGGGTGTGATTTTTACAAGGCGTATTTTTGGTTTGAAAATACGAAGGAGATTCTGGGGAGGATGGGGGCAGAAGTGGACTGACCGCATCCGGTTGCAAATTCCCTGCAAATGTGCTATAATAAAAATATAAAAAATGTGATAGAAAGGATGATATCATGAACAAATATCTCAAGAACACCATCACTTCCATGACCGTCGGACTGCTTGCTTTAACGGCAATGCCCATGCCGGCATCCGCTGTGACCATCCCCAAAAAGGCGGACAGCTGGGACGGCACTGCCGACACGAGCTGGTATGACAGCGAATCGGACAGCTTTTCTATTGATACCGCCGAGGCACTTGCAGGACTTGCGGAGCTTGTCAATGCCGGTGATCCGATGACGGGGAAAAGCTTTTATCTGGAGCGCGACCTGCTCCTCAATGCCATCGGAAACTACGAAAACTGGGACACAGAGCCGCCTGCAAACAACTGGAAATCCATTGGAACGGACAAAAACGCTCCATTTGACGGTATTTTCTACGGACAAGGTAATACCATCTGCGGAATGTATCAGAAAACCACACAGATGAATGACCACAATTTCCGCATTTTCTGCGGCGGCGTATTTGGAACGATCTCTGAAAATGCTGAAATTTCGGGAATTGACTGCCGGTATGCCTATGTGCATCTTGAAAACGAACAGATCGTACCGGAAAATACCATGTATTTTGAAATTTCCATTCCCTATGCTGGCGGCATCTGCGGCATGAGCCAGGGTGGTTCGATTACAGATTGTCATTTTGATGGTACAGTTATTTCTCTTGCGGCAAGCGGCGGAGGCATGAGCAATTCTGCATATGCCGGCGGTATCTGCGGAAGAAACAATGCGGATTCCAGCATCACCAATTGTTCCAATCGAGGGACTATTTTCGCCTCCTATGTGGCGGAAGAATTTGACTTCATTCGGGTATTCTGCTATGCAGGCGGTATCTGCGGCTATGCGGAGGATGCCTCCGTGAACGGCTGCTGCAATTCCGGAGAAGTGTCTGCCAAAGCGTATTACAATGGATTAGCAGGCGGTATCAGCGGTGGGATGTGGCACTGTGTCAACATCGAAAACGCCTATAATACAGGAAATATCTCCGCATCCACGCTGTCTGAAGACACAACTTCTATCACAGATGGACCAGCTTATTTTGCCATGAGCGGCGGCATTGCTGGTGATTGTCTTGCCAAGAATGAGGAACAGCAAGGCAGCATCCGCAACTGCTACAACTCGGGCAGTCTGTACAGCAACGGACCGATTGAAAATTTCAGCTCCGGCGGTATTCTGGGCGGTACGGATGTGCAATACATGGACTATACTGCCAAGATCGTCAACTGTTATTATCTTGACACGACCTCCGACCGCTGCTTTGGCATGGGAGAAGCGGACGATTTTGCACAGACTGATGCAGAAATGAGGGAGGAGCTTTTCGCCGGACTGCTCTGGGAGGCGTTCTATTATCAGCCAAACCACTATCCGATTCTGACATGGGAGGCGGACAAAACTCCCGATACGGGTGATGTGAATGGGGACGGGCTGTTCTCTCTGTCGGATGTGGTAATGATGCAGAAATTCATCCTCGGCAGTGAATACCTGACCGTTCCGCAGGCTGGTGATGCCTATCTGGATCTCAAACTGGACGGGTTCGATCTTGCAGTGATGAAGCGGTTGCTGATACTTGCGGAGTAAAAATTAAGGCTGTGCGGAGGCACAGCCTTGTTTTGCATTTTTTCAAAGACCTTCAGAGGATAGGCAACACCATCCTATGTACATCAGTCCTCCACTCGAATGGAATAATATCCTTCAGTTTCACCGCCCACGACCTCACAATCTGTTGCTGTAAGGATGACATAATAGGGGTGCTGGAGGCTGATATTAAATTTGGAGGAACGCTCAATATCCGCTGCATAGGATTCCTCATGGACGATTTTCTCATCGTTGACAAAAATCAGTCTTGACCGAAAGCCCTTCGGCATTTCATAGGGGAAACCGAACATTTCACTGACTGTTTCATCCGGATAGCCAGCCGCCAGAAAATCCGCTGAAACCACCACAACCGTATCCCATTCAAAATCAGTAACGGTTTTTAGTTCAATGGTGCAGTTCTCCGCAGAGGATTTGTCAATCTCCTCCATGATGCGTGTTCCCACAGGACCGTTTACATATTCATTTTTCCAGTGGGTATAGCCAAGAATAGCCGACAGCAGCAAAACTGCAATTGCAGATAGAATCAGGATTTTCTTTTTCATTGTTCACCATCCGTTTGATTTTCTATATTATAACACAATCGTGAAGGGGTGTCAATGTCAGAACAACTTGTGTATCTGCAATTCTGAAATCCTATTCTATTTTGTCCTCTCAAAATTCAGCCATACATCATGCCCCGTCACCATCCGCACTTGATTACAGAATTTCAGCATCTCCTGCGGACTGCTGTTGAACATCATCCCATCCACAAAGCTCACAGAATTCACCACAATATGGCTATGGTAAAACGACTTACCATCATGATCCTTATAATGCGTACACTGCACTGTCTGGAACCTGTCCGCAAAATAGGACGCAAGTGATTCCGTGTATTGGCAGGCAGTTGCCGGCTCCCGTAGGGTATGATCATAAATCACGATAATATGCACGATCTGGTTACCGCTCGTCTTTCCAAAATACGCTTTTACAGCATACATCTGATCATGTATCGCCTTTTTGGAATAGGGATCCACACCATTCCCACTCAGGGACAGCGGTGTTTCTCCTTTCTTATCATGTACATAAGCTGTGCAAAATCGCAGATAAGCATCCCCTCCGGTAATATCTCGTTTTACTTTAACGATGTCCATAATTTGCTCATCTCCCTTCTGATTTTCCAGATCCGTTTATCTTTCAACGCTTCCGGTGCATACTCCATCACCACACCAACCGCCTCATTGACAATGTTCTGCAAACGCACCACCTGCTCCGGTGTGAGCAGGTTCTCACCATGCACCGCATTCGTAATGATGTAATTGCTCATCGTCATGCCGTGTTGTTCAGCCTGTTTCTTCACACGCTGATATTGCTCTTCGCTCAGTCTGATTGATGTAACTTTTTCTTTCTTCTCTTTTGGATCTCGCATAGAGATTCCCTCCTTATGTGATATTTAGTGACTTTAGAGATTATCATGAATATGTAGCTTTCATATATTCTATATATACAAGAGCTCCCTTCGGTCGCTATTATTATATTGTATTACAATTTGGAAAATATATAAACCACATCACAAAAACACCTTCCGGAAAATCAATTCCAGAAGGTGTTTGTCGATCATATGTGTTCTGTAGGATTTGTTTGTTATATCATTAGGTTTTCTGTGTTAAACTCTGCAACTATTCTCTACTTGTTGTAGATCTCTAAAATTTGCAGAAGTCATCCATAATACTTTCAGTTTACTCCTCTTTTTCAATAGGCTCTAAATGAATATACATCTTATCAAACAGCTTCAACTCAATAGAAACCTCATAGTCTTTCCCGAACAAAGCGTTTTTTGTTGCTCTATAATGGGTATCCGTCTGAGAATAATCTTCTGTAAAGCCTTTGTCTTTACACGCTTCAACGTACATAGTAAAATCTTCCTGTGTTGTATTAGAGATGTAGACTCCAAAGGTATCGCTATCATTCCAGCGTATATTTCCGACAAGTGACTCAGGAACAGGCAGCTTTTTTGCTAAACCGCTGTCGGGCCATTGTATTTCTGACATTGGTAACGGAGCATCTAAAAACAGATCAAGTGTTTGATCCTCGGCTATGAAAAACAGTTCCAACTTCAGTTCATCTTCATGATAAGCATAAAAAACGCTGTCGGTTTTTGTAGTGCTGATTGTAAAGCCTTTCTTCATACATGAATCAACATAGGCCTCGAATTGCTCAGCAGAAAATCGATAAAGTTCGACATTAAATCTGTCTTCATCATCTGTTTTGATTAAGCCAAAATTTGTTTCCGGAACAGGCAGGTACTCGCTTAATCCCTTTTGAGGCCAATCAAATGTAACGCTATATCGTGCATCTTCCTCCTTATTCTTCTTGGCTTTATTCTCAGATTCAATCATTGAGGCATTTACACTGCCAAATGCATAAACAACAATTAATAGTGCTATGGAAATCAGGGAAATGATAAAAGATGCCTTATTCATTCCGCTCCTGCTCTTATCCGTACTTTTCTGTTTAAATATCCGGCAGAAAATAATAATGCTGCAAACAATATCTACGAATAGAATGAATTGATACATATTACTTCCTACAGCATCAAGATTCTTTCCGCATAATGGGATCATTACAATCATACTCAATAACAATCCCAAGGTAGAAATCATCTTCGGAAGAATAGAATCACATTTTACCGCCATTGGCAAAAAGATAGCACCAGCTATGAAATCCAGTATCAACAGGATTTGATACGAATTTGTTCCGACATTATCGAGTCCAACTCCACATAATGGAATTAAAATAAAAACGCTAAGTAGCCATCCCAAAGCCAGAATCACATTTGGAAGAAACGGCATTAGTTCAGAAATAATACCACCGATATCGTTCATACGTTGTTTGTCTCTTTGCTGTTTTATTCTATTCTTCGTGTCGGTGTAAATACCCTGATAATGTGCAAATTCAGCATCATTGGTAATAATTAATTTCGCTTTCTGATAAACCTGTTCAATCTTCGATAGCCACGCCGCAGATATGTCATTTGTCGTACTGTCATCTACATTTGAAGAAGCTAGTATCATGAATTCCATGATGTCTTCTTTGGTATTTGGAACAGGAAAACTACGAATGATTGCGGACTTCTGTTGATTTGTTTCAGCTTTCAGCAATTCTTCTGCAAATTTTTGAACTGCAGGAGAGCTTTTCGCTCCACGCAATTCGCATCCACAAGCAGGACAATTTGCCTCAAAAGAATTCAGTGTATTCCCACACATAGGGCACATCACAACATGTCCAGCCCACTCCTGCTGACGCTGCCCATTGTTACTCGTCTCCCCAGCCGGTGTCCCACATGCGGAACAAAACCTCGCCCCATCCGGCAGTTGATGTCCGCAGTTCATGCAATATGGCATATTCACACCCCCATTTTATTCATAATCAACCCTCACCGCATCACAAATCTCCCCGATATTACAATCCAGATACTCGCAGATCCGCAGCAGCACGGACAGTGCCACTTCCTCATTTCTGCGCAGTTTCGTCATCGTTCCCGTTGCAATATTCAGATCTTTTCGCAGTGTTGCAGGTGATATTTCCTTCTCAATCAGCAGTATCCATAGCTTCTTGTAACTGATTTTTATGACGGACACCTCCTGTATCTGTTGTTCTTACCATTAGTATACATCATCAGACTGCATTTGTCAATGATTTTTGATAAATTCCGCAAGAAGTTGCGAAGTGATCTGGTTTTCCTATTTTTCCCCTTCTCCATATGTATATCATTAAAGTGCATACAGATAAAAGCCGCCGTCTTGGCGGCTTTCTTCATGTACAGCAAATTCAAATTATGGAGGATTCATATGTTTCAAAACCCCAGATACCTGACAAGAGGCGTGCAGGACACCATCCCCCTCGAACTCCAGCTCCTCATGTGGAACGCCCTCGCCGCCATCCCCGAGCCGAAAGACTATTTTCAGGTCTTTCGGCTTTCTGTTTTGAATGGCATCCAGCGTATCGAACATGAACAGGAAC
>CALGTT010000167.1 GCA_937901485.1 uncultured Ruminococcus sp. | reverse complement strand
TTTCCATCCAGGTTTACTTCATAAGTAACTGCTTTGGACGTGTCCTCCAAATTATTGGATACCTGCATTTCCATCACATTTTTCACAACCGAAAACTGGAAATACCAACGCAGGTTGGCTGACAGATAAGGCAAAGGCAGGACAGATTCATTGGTAGAATACTGCGCCAGCAAACGATTCTCAAAATGGAACTTCCACAAAGTAAAGTCCTTGCGCAAATCTATGTTGAACACACTGAAAGCCTCACCCTGCTGACGGGGAAGAGCATGCTCATCGAAATAGACGTAATTTCCCAGCAAGGCGTAGCCCACATTGAGCCACAAATCCCAATGAGGAATCTGCAAGCCACCTGTCAATTTCGTCGTAGAGATTTTGGAAAACTGATTATCCCATTTGAAATGGTTGGAATAAAAACGCTGCATCAGGTAATCCGGCCATGCCTGCGCTGTGATGGAATCGCCGTAGCAAATCACCGCGCGGCTGTCATAGCTTGCGGCAACTTCAATGTCACTGAGGAAATACACCCAGTTGGTTTTACGAGAAACATCCATCGGAAACTGCTGTGCCGCTGCATAATCCCCGACAGCAAAATAACCGCCCGACAACGGACCTGTAATATTCACCGCGGAACGCAGCTCTGTGAAATCTGCAAAATACAGGCTGACGGCGATGGTTTCACCGGCATTCACCGTAAATTCTGCCGCGTCACTGCGAATTCTTGCGCCAGCCGGAATGGTTGCACCGGACGCGCCGCCAAAGGTCAGGGGAACGCAGGTTTCCGGCAGGATCTCGGATTCCGCACCGGCTTTTGCAATGCAGGCAGATGTGATGCGCACTGCCTCCGTACCGCAGAAATTGTCCAGTGTAATGCGCAGTGCACTGCCGGACAGCAGCATTTTCACAGGATAACGCAGCGTCAGATTCTTGCCGTAGTTTTCCGGACGGCGGTCATTGATGGAAATGGCGTTGCCCCATGCGGCAACCCATTTTTGATTTGCTTCTGTCATAATACATCCTCTTTCTTTTGTATATGAAAATTATACACAGATCCCCCCAATTATGCGTTGGGGGGATACTCGTTGCATTTATGACATAATGTCCATAATAAAATCTGTGAGTGCCTGACTTACTCCGACTACCACCTTATGGAATACCTTCTTGCCTTTCTTGATGATGACTTCACCATCCACAGCGATCATGGCATTGGGGTCGGTCACCTTTTCGCCGTTCACGCTCACGCCGCCCTGCTGAACAAGTCGTCTGCCCTCGGACTTTGTGGGGATGAGCTTTGCAGCCAGCATCATGTCCAGAATGTTCATCGCACCGTCGGTTAAATCTGCAGGATCAATCGGTGTTGTCGGCATATTCTCGGAATTGCCGCCGCCTGCAAATACTGCCTTTGCAGCTTCCAGAGCTTTCTTTGCTTCTTCCTCGCCATGTACAAGCGCTGTCAGCTCATAGGCAAGAATTTCCTTTGCCTTATTGAATGCTGCGCCCTCCATGGTCTTTTCCATTTCCTCGATCTCCTCGATCGGAACGAATGTCAGCATCTTCAGGCACTTGATG
>CALGTT010000166.1 GCA_937901485.1 uncultured Ruminococcus sp. | reverse complement strand
TCTGTTGGATGACTAAGGAAGGTCACAAATCTGCATAGGGAGGTGATAGTATGATCAGTCCGTTTGTCGCATAAGTCAGATCGTCCGCACTTTCTGACGGGACTTCTTCAGAGATGTGTGGTATAATGAAAACAACAAGGAGGTGATGATATGAATGCAAAGATGGTTATCAGTGTGATCGGTGCAGTGGTGACATGTGCCGGTTTGATCGCTGACATCGTGCTCGATGGCACAAAGTAATAGCTTGCTGAAGCTGATAAGGAGGTGATCACATGGGCGAACTGATTCTGGACATTGCACTGGACATCATCGGTGTCCTGCTGGATGACTGATATTTGCTGAAGCTGAAAGGTAGGTGATACCATGAACACACGACTCATCATCAAGGGTGCTGTGACCGCTGCACGCATTGCAGCACGTTTGCTCCGCTGATGGATTGTCCGCCTACATAAGGAGGTGATATGATGGGTACATTGCTGGGACTGGCTGCTCTGATGGCTCTGTTGGATGACTAAGGAAGGTCACAAATCTGCATAGGGAGGTGATAGTATGATTATGCGTGATGACGATCTGTTCGACAACCTGCCGAACCTGTTGGACTGGCTTATCAAGTGGTAAGCATTTCAATTCTACTATAGGGGGTGATAACATGATTTGGAGTAATCCGTTCGGAAGAAGGCATGATCCTTTCAGCTGGCCTTGGGAGTGGTAATCTTTTTGAATTTTCTATCAGGAGGTGATATGCATGGATCCTCGTACTGCTTTCCGCATTGCAGAGGCGATCTTGTCCATTGTCCGTTACTGACGGAATCATGCCGTATTCGTCAATTTCTACATGCACAGGGAGGTGCTTCTTATGATCAATCAGAAAAATTTCATCCGTACAAGAAAAGCCGGAGGCATCGGAGCCTTCGGCTTTTTATGTTTGTAATTCATTGTTTCAGATATTCACGGATTTCTTCCACAAGCCATGCAGGGGACAGAACCTGTACTGACGGACCAAATGACAGGATATGCTGTCGGATCTCGAGTTTGTCAAATTCATAGTATCGCAGGCACATCTGCCAGTCACCATTTTCCAGCGGTTCCATCATTGAATCATACATGGAAAACATCTGTGCTGCACGCTCCGGGGCTTTTTTTCGATTGCGAATACGCATAATAATGGGTTCCGGTGCTAATCTGGATTTGAGAATTTCCGCAATGTTCCGATCCGTCATGTCAGATGATTCCAGCAGGGTGATATTGGATAAACGGCTGATATTTGCTTTCACTGCCCGTCCCTCTCCGTCCGGACTCCACATGGAAACACGGAAGGTTTGATCCATTGCTGAAAACTCGATCCGCAGGGGAAGGGAAGTCCGATCGGTAAGCAGCCCGTTTCGGGTCAGGTTGTCATAACGGATAGAGCGTTTTTCACGGATGGCTTTTTGTATCAGTCGGAATTTCTGCACGAATTCCGGTGTGATTTCATCGCCTTTCCGTACATGATGTATGGAAATGTGCGGACTGAAATCCGGGATTTTTTCTTCCTGCAATTTGTTGTGCAGAGAAGCAATTTCCGCTTCATCGAGAAATAACGGCATATAGCGGCTTTCAAGCATCATCAGCAGATAGATTTTCTCCATGCGGGAAAGAGGAAAGCGGATTTTCCCTTCCCGTACAGGCAAAATATGCGATTTATCGGATAGGTCAAGCAGCATTCCGTTGTCTGTCATGACTGTTTGAAGAAAATTCGTACCAAATGCAGAATATTTCTCAACACCGGCTGCCTCCTGGATTTCTGTACCGATCTCATCTTTGGAAAGGTTTTCCTCATTGCACAGCCGGTTGAGAACATCGGAAAGTGCAAGAACATAGCGGTTTTTAAACTCATTGATCAATTCCATACAGTTCCCTCCATTCTCTGATGTCCTGCTCAAAATCCGTAAGTGCGTCTTCAGGTGCTTCCAGGATACGGATTTTTCCGAGATTACGGAACAACCATGGTTTCAGCTCTGTAAAGGAATTGACAGAAATGGATACCTTCATCCAATCCGGCTCAAGTTCTTCACTTGTGGCATCGGGAAAATACTGCTGTACATGATGGTGCAGTTCCTTTTGATAACCCAACACAACAGGTGTTGTATTCTTTTGTAACCGGCACACGCCGGTAAAACTGTACGATAGTGATTCCTGATAGATTTTTTGAATTTCTTCAGACGAGAATGGTTTTTCCGGTTTGCCAATTGTTTTCGGTGTTCGGATCTTGTCAAGACGGTAAATCGCCGGTGTTTTTCGGTTATCATGCAATTTGATGCCAAACAGATACCGTCTGCCGGTTTCCTCGTTCACGATAATCTTATATGGATAGATAGGAGCAGTCATGCGATCGGTTTTACCTTTGTAGAGAAAGTGGACAATTTCCTGTGCTTCTATTGCCTGCAGAAACTCCCACAATATACTATCATCGAGAATCTGACCAAGATGATAGTGCTTGAACAGAAACAGGCTGTCGTAATCTGCTGCATACTCCTCATTCATACGGCGTTTGATGTAGTCAAGCAGATAATGCCCGCAGGTCGCAGGCGGGATGACATTGCGGTGGAAATCTGCCGCTGCAGCCAGTGCGAGGAATTGTGTATCGGAAAAATCATTGAATGGATCGGACGAGAGGAAATAGAATTTCTTGTTTCCCTTGCGTTCACAGGTGAGAAAACCCTGTTCTGCAAGATGATTCAGGCAGCGTTCGATGGTACGGTCTGAAGGTTCTCCTTTTTCGCTGAAATATTCTTTGACATCCACTATGGTGAAAGCATCTTCACTCTGACAGATGATCTGCATGATGGCAAGTGCAGTAAAGATCTGCATTGTTGTAAAGCTTTTGATGGAGTAGAGATCCAGCAGTGCATTGTGAGGCTCTGCAAACATATCCTTGTGGAATGCAATGGCTTTCTGACCATTGGACAGTTTTACATCTGTAATATATTCCCCCATGACGGATCGGAGATTCGCAACAAACTGATAATAGCTGGTTTTGCTGATCCCAAGCTTTTTGTAGTCCGCTTGTGTGTAGCAGCCATAGAAGAAGATGGTGCGCAGGAATTCAAGTATCTCGGAAAAGTTTTTGATGAAATCACGCTGTTTTTCGGTTTGGGGCATAATATCCCTCCTTGCTTTGGATGAATCATGAGAAATTATTTTCTTTTTCTGGTGGAGTGGTTTGCAATATGCTTTCCGCAGGAGCTAATAATGATCCGATTTGTAAGTTCAGCATCATAGTAGAAATAGATGCGAATAGACTTATTGTCTTCTTGCGTTCCCTTTTTAATATGCGTTTCTGCATTGAATTCTTTGCCATTATATGTATCCATGTAGCCCTGCATCAGCTTTGGGTCTGAATGTGTTTGCGCACCTACACCACGTTCGCAGCGATAAGGCGTAGAATCGCTGAATTTTTTATATGCATGAACTGGATCTTCCTGAAGAAGCTGGTACAGTAGGGTAGCAACCAAATACAGGGCTTCCCATAGCATTTCGGGTTTAGTAATGCAGTCGTTAAGTGATTTTCTTCCTCGATCTGTAAATACAATACGATCACAAAATACACTTTCAAAATATGCACCAATTGCAGTAGATGTGGAAGGATATTGATCGAATTTCCGGACACCTGCAAGAGATTTTTCCAGATCCGAGCATCGCTGATAAGACTCGGACATACTATCAACCCGACTGTTCAGATCATTATTCGCCGTTCTCAGACGTTCGTTTTCGGCAGTAATATCAGAGTGATCCTTCTGTAATGTTGTGAGCTCTTCATCAAGCGTATTCGCCATTCTCCATACCTCTTCAAGTTCCAGATGGGACTTAAGGATCTTTTTTCGTTCATCAGCGTCAATCAGAGCCTGGCAATTTACAAGACGGAACATCTTTTGATAATAGTGTACATCCTGTGCCAATGCTCTGCGAAAAATATTCAGAACTGCATCTGCACCGTGCTCCTGAATGAATGCGGAGGTAAGATATCGGTGCTGAACATGATTATTTGTGTCCTGCACATTTGGATGCGGCTTGTACAAACGTATTGCACCGCCGGTACATGTATAGTCCTCATAACCTGAATCACACAGATACTTTGTCAAATCAAGTGTATTTGAACAATAAACCAGTGCATTTCCTGCAACACATTCTGCAAGCTTTTCCGGAGAAATCAAATACTGTCCTGTTTCATTCGTGCTCATGAGCAGGATAGGGATTTCACGCTCCGGGTTGAAGAGCGTATCTGTAAAATCGGGAATACGATCTTTTGTCAGGTGGAGTGGAAGAAGGGATAAAGTTTGTTCGCCAATTGTACATTGCAATTCACGATCCTGTAGCAGAAATCGAACAATCCTTGGGATATTAATATACGGACTGTCTTCACAGAATCCGATATATCCGGGCAGATCACTATATGTAATGACATAGGAAATATCAGCAGTATATTTATCTTTAGCCTGATAGCCGATTTCGGTTCTCCAAGTGCGTGGGGCATGACTTTCATCCTGCATCTGATGCTCCTCAAATCTGCACGCCCAGGATACGCAGTTAGAATCATCCTGAGAAACATGATAGACGGATTCAGCGTAGATGCGATCCTTGCCGGTCAGATCATAGAGCCGACTGCCTTTTTTAAACTTAGACCACTGACGAACATCGGTGTCAATGCTTGGCTCATTGAAGTTGAATTTTCGAGTGGCCCATTCTTTAATCAGTAAGATAAGTTTCCAGAGTAAGTCGTCATTTTTCGAATCGTCTTTCAGATGGACTGTAAACTTTGCTTTGTAAAACATGGTTGCATTTAAATCTTGCATTTTTGCCGCCTCCTACATATATTATTTTGTTATTGTTGCCGGAAATATAAGACAATTATACCATTTTTATTGGATTATGTCAATAAATTTTGAGGCGAATTGTTCAGATCAGGAAGGAGAATTTCCAATGAAAAGACCGCCATTCCCGAATCCCAGCTGGTGGGAGAAAAATGAAAGTGACAATCAGGAGTTTTTTGGATATGACAACGATGATGGCACGACATCCTGGTACACGCCGGATGGTACATTTTCCGATGGGAACAGGATCTGGAACGGCACACTGATCGAACTGTGACCACATCCTGATAATTCCATAAACAAAATCCCCTCAGGCGGAAATACCTGAGGGGATTTTGTTTTTTCAAATAACAAAACTGCCCTGCCAAATGGCAGGGTAGTAGTTGATAAGTACTTTGGTCAAGTGGCTCGAAGAATTAGGGTTTCTGAACCCTGTCAAATAACAGGGTAGTAGTAGTTAGCTGGATCATCAAAAAGCTCTGGAAAAGTTTTTGAACCCTGTCAAATAACAGGGTAGTAGTAGAAAAGAACAAGCGCTTCTATTATGAAGCAAGTTTTTGAACCCTGTCAAATAACAGGGTAGTAGTAGCATCATCCCTAAGGTGGTACACGATACGCCGTTTCTGAACCCTGTCAAATAACAGGGTAGTAGTAGTCTCTCGCTGGATGGCGACATCTGGTAAAGGTTTTTGAACCCTGTCAAATAACAGGGTAGTAGTAGCCAATACTCAGCAGGCTAGAATTGATAAGTGTTTTTGAACCCTGTCAAATAACAGGGTAGTAGTAGTATGTATTCTCATGTAGAATGTAGTCCTTTGTTTTTGAACCCTGTCAAATAACAGGGTAGTAGTAGTACACTGAAAGCAACAACTGGATTGGAGGTGTTTTTGAACCCTGTCAAATAACAGGGTAGTAGTAGCCCTGACGAAAACAGAATCCTGGACACGTTGTTTTTGAACCCTGTCAAATAACAGGGTAGTAGTAGATCAAAATACACAAAATATCTTGATATTATCCATATTATAGCACAGATCAGACAAAATGTCAAGCGTTTCGCTCCGGAATCCTGTTTTTTTCATCAGGATTCCGGATACAGCTGTCACTTGTCCTCGCCCGGTCGATTCCTGTCAAACAGCCCGTCAATGGTCAGGTTCTTGTAACGGGGTGTCACATACGCAAACGGGATGCAGTAAGCCTTTACAAAGTCCATGCAGTAGGTCTTGAATTGATCCAGTTTCTGGTAGTACTCCGTGGTCTTCTGGAAATCGGAATTTACCTGTCTCTGGATCAGCTTCTGCATCAGGAAATGATACAGTGCATAATAGGATTTAACAGTCCGGATTTCACCAATGTAAAGATCAATGTTGCGGATCACGCTGATATGGGCAGCCATGTTGCGGAAAGATTTGATAACCGGAACGTCAGAATTTCTGAGATTCTGTTCAGCAATCCCTCTCCATTTTTTGTTTTTGAAATGTCCGAATTTCTTGTAGTTTTCGTCTGTGAGCAGCTTGTCGGTCAGCTTTCTGTAATCACTCTTAATATCTGTAATCCCATACAGATACGCATCACGTTCCAGTGCGTGGAACGCCATGACATAACGGGAGTTCACATAGACCAGATTCTTGGTGACAAGATACATCACGGTCAGATAGAGGCTGACGATCGCCTGATACCGCTGTTTCTTCAGAGTCATACGATCATTATCTTCCGGCCTGTCTTTGTTGATCTTTTTACTCTGCGGAACATCTTCGAAAATCCTGTAGTTCACATGTGTGATGATATCCGCCAAAACATCTACCTGTGCTTCACGGCTGGAAGATCTCGGCAGCTTCGGATCTTTGCATACATCATAGTAGCGTCTGATCTGCTCATCAGGAATCTCTGACAGTACAAATCTGACGATAGCTTCATTCTGTGCGATCATTCTCGTCTTGTGGGGATTGTTGTATCTGACCAGATAGCGGAAACGGGAGGATTCGATCACGTTGCTTGCGATGAAGTTACGGAAACCCTTATTTGCATTTTTGATCGGCTTTCCGTCTGCTCCGATCTGCAGAATTCGGTTTACTTCCTGATCCAGTGCCTCTTCTGACATACCGTTGTCCAGTCCAAGAATACGCAGTGCATCTCTGTACATGACATGCTTTGCCTTGGCGGAGGGTTTCTGCATACGGGCGAAACTGTTGATCAGACGCAGCTCTCCGGAAATATTCCTGCAGCGGTCATAACCAAAGAATGCGAATTCCGGTTTGAACGTGCAATCCACATTAAGCTGACGCAGAACGTCCTCAAAGCTGACAATGTTCTCAAACTTGTTGATCAGCGTGGTCAGCAGGTCGTTGATCTCCTTTCCGTCCAGCAGCAGTGTCATTACATAGATCACCTTGGAGAAATAGCTGACGGGCTTGCGGCTGACTCTGATCTCATCACGGATATGGAAATGGACATTTTCATTGTCTTTCAGCTTCTTAATATTACTGCCGTTTGCCTGTTCCGCCGCTTCCTGCATGTCATAACAGAGTGCAGCTGCCAGCTTTTCAGCTGTCCTCTGATACTGTACAGCATTCTCTTCATCGGACATGCAAAGACGCAGGGAATCCACCATATCAGTGCACTGTTCCGGGTGCTTTCGGAAATAATGTGCAATGATGAAATCAAACAGCTTGTAAAGCTTGGAACGGACAGAATTATACTGATCCTCCTTGTATTTCGAAAGCTCCGGCAGTTCCAGCATACATTCACGCAGCTTCTTGATGGAGAAACCCAAGTTCTTGTATTCCTTTGTCATAAGGAATCCGTAGTACTCTTCAGCGATCTTGTTGGGATCATCCTGATTGAAGATGGAACAGAGGATCTGGATGTTGACCGTATTGTTTTTCAAGAATGATTTATCGAGTCCCTCGATTCCCTCCAGATAGAGTGCATCCAGTGTATCCTTGTATTCTGCCGGAAGAGCCTCCTCCAGACGGTACATCCAGTCCGCCTTGATAAATCCCTTGCCGTCATCCGATGTGTAGTCATTATGGAAACAGAACTGACGTACACTTGCAGCAAGCGACAGAATATGATAAATCACTTTTTCATCTCTGCGGGTATCACCATTGTAGAATGCAGAGCCGAAATAGAGCAGTTCTTTTCTCCTTACATATTCCTGGAATTCCCGATAAGTCTCCTGCACTTTCTGGTTGGTGGAATTCTGGAAAGCATCATATCCAATAGTCGCACGCATACGTCCCATTCCTACAAAGTCATCGGCCAGCTCAGCACTTTCCTTATGCAGAAGATTATCCAGAGCAAAGACGATATTGTTTGCGTGGAGAGCCAGAATCTTTTGAATATCCAGAATCTGGTAGATCAGCTGGATGTGGATATTATCGTTAAAGGTTCTTCCAAAATAGAGCTGTTCCAGCTTATCCTTAGCACAGAGCAGATCCGCACCGACAGCTCTTTCACCATCATGGGAATGGGTAGGATGATCCGCAGTCAGATTTCTGTCCTGCATTCTGCCGGTGAAATGGATCTTCTGTTCATTCGGGGCGTGGACGTTTTTCAGTGCAGCCTGCGGATGCAGTGATTCTGATTGCAAATCTGCATTGATCCTGTGATCCAGCTTCGCCTCATTTCCCCTGCCAAAGACGGTCATAACAGCACTGTTATCCACGGCAAGGGTGGACTTCAGACCGGAAGCTTTAGCAAAAGTCTTTTTTGATTGCTTATCTTTTCTTTTTTCGACAAACGCAGACGATACAGCGGGTGGTGTTTCAGCCTTTGCTTTAACAGCAGACTGAATCTTGTTCATTCTGGCAGCTTTCTGTTCCTCACGGAGCTGCTTTGCGGTTTTCTTCTTTGCCATAGATAGCCTCCTTACAGGTTTTCATTTATTATACCATATTCAACACGTTTTGTCAATATCCGATAAATCAAGCTGCACACTGCACTCTGCTTTTGTTCAGAATGCAGATACCGTATTCCTTTTCAGCGTAGGCAAGCTGTGCCGGCAGACGTTTGATCACGTTCTGGATTGCAGTATCCCTGTGGGTTTTCTTGTGGCTGAACGCCATGCGGACGGGAACGCCGTTTTTGTAGTATTCATAAGCACTGTGGCGGAACTTCTGCTGGAACAGAAAGTAGCTTTCGCTGCCCGCTGTCACATAGAAGTTGATGACACCCTTGGTGTCGGAATTTCTGCATACGATGTACATTTCGCCTTTCATAGAGCATTCTCCTTTTCATTATGTTTTGCGGTTTCTTACCTGATGATCCTATTATAGCATATCTGTTGGAAGAAATCAGTACAAAATCGGGGGGAAGTTGTTTTTTTCGAAAAAACGCTTGACATTTGTGCAAAAGTGTGATATAATACAAGACAAGGAATATCAGATTTGTATATTCCAATCAACTACTACCCTGCCAAATGGCAGGGTTCAGAAACGTAACCTTTGTTCAGGATGTCGCCGATATAGTCAACTACTACCCTGCCAAATGGCAGGGTTCAGAAACACCAGCAGCCCTTATATGGCTGTGCAACCCTCACAACTACTACCCTGCCAAATGGCAGGGTTCAGAAACTGAATACTCTGTTCCGGACTGTACAATGCTCACAACTACTACCCTGCCAAATGGCAGGGTTCAGAAACGATCATCGATGGTGCAAACACGAATCACTGCAACTACTACCCTGCCAAATGGCAGGGTTCAGAAACCGGGATTGACCCGCCTTGAAGAGGAGATTTCAACTACTACCCTGCCAAATGGCAGGGTTCAGAAACTCAATACGCCGAGCTTCATCTCAATGAGTTCTGCAACTACTACCCTGCCAAATGGCAGGGTTCAGAAACTGGTCAGGTGACCATACGAAATAGTAACCCTCAACTACTACCCTGCCAAATGGCAGGGTTCAGAAACTTCTACTGTTCCAGGTAGTACTGTGTTGAGCATACAACTACTACCCTGCCAAATGGCAGGGTTCAGAAACCTGCGGTTGTTTTGGGAATTGCTAGGGATATTCAACTACTACCCTGCCAAATGGCAGGGTTCAGAAACAGGAAGCATTTCTCGGTCACACCGAGATCTGCACAACTACTACCCTGCCAAATGGCAGAACTCGAAAAAACAAAATGCTCTCCGCAAGGGAGAGCATTTTTCATAGAAAGGAAGTGTTCGTATGTCAGCTGATCTGGGGAGAAACAAGCTGCTTCTGAATGAAAATTCATTGATGATCGCAAAGGGTGCATTCTATTACGGATGCTTTACTGTCAAGCGATTTGAAGAGCAGGGGATTAGCAAGAGCACCTACAACAGATGCAAGGACTTTCTGCTGCATGTATTTCAGGATCGCATAGAAGAAATCAATGTACCACATTCTCGCACAAGAATGCTTCGCCTGAAAAATGACCAGTTTGAAGACTCCTGTAATCTGCTGCTGGATCTGTTCACCTATCAGCCGGCTTCTTCGATTGAAATCGTCACATTTCTTTCTGTTCTTAGAGTGTTTACAGTAGCAGCACCGGAAACATCATACACGTTTGAAAACATCAATAAGCCCATATCACACATTTGCGAGGACCGCCGCACATTCAAAAAGAAACTCCATACACTCGTTGATCGAGGATATCTGCTCTGTGAACGCAGGGATAAGCGGTCGTTTCAGTATCGGCTCGCTCCGGTCATATTCGACAGGCTGGATGAATCCGCATTATATCGCCTGAATGCACTGGTTGATCTTTGTAAATGTATCTATCATCCGGCAACATGCGGACGTTATCTGCTGGATACACTCGCATTCTTCAATCAACAGAAATCGGTCAATTATGAAACGATCTTTTTCTGCAAGCATATGCACATGGGGCAGGTGTTTGATGATGCAGCCCTCTGGAAACTGATGACGGCAATTTATGAAAAGAAGATTATCAGTTTTACTGTAAATGGAAAATCCTGCCGTTTTCAGCAGCCGTGCAGGATCATTATCAATGAGAGCGATGGAAGAAGATATTTGTATAGTATAGGACTTAATACCTATACAAAGAATGGAAAAATGCACCGTATTGACCAGATTAGCGGAATCAAAGAGGAAAAACATACGGATGAGATCTCTGTCTTCTCGTCGGAAGAGGCAGATCGTCGTTATCATAACAGTACACAGGGTAGTTTTAATGGTATCTCTATGCCACGCAAAAAGAGAGAAACAGCCGTGCTTGTTTATAAAAAGGAAAGCTATCCGGAGATACAGCGACATTTTCCGGATGCAGTTCCGGAAGTTTATGATGACGATCACGATCGGGTGCAAACCACAGTCAATTCCCTAAAGGATATAAAACCATGGCTCCGCCTGCATCTTGGCGAAATCCGGCTTCAGTCCACCTCGAATGATGTGAAGGATGAGTTTGAAAAAGAAATGGCAGAATGGAGGGCGATGTATGGGATTGTTTGAAACAGATCTGATGGATCCGTATCGCAATCGGTATCTTCTGGCATTTCTGCATCTGCTGAATCAGACTGAATCAAAGAAATCGCTTGATTCGATGCAGTATGCGATAACATTGCAACAGTGTATCGATGCGGAGAACCGCTATTCCGATGAACTGATTGATGGGCTGATTGCTGCCGCTGTCGATTCTGGTCTGCTGAAAAACGAGCAGAAGAAACTCTGTAAAACTTGCGAATCCGCTTTGCTTCCTCCCGTATCGCTTGTGGAAAAGATCTACCTGAAAAATATCCTGCAAAGTTCCTATGCACCACTGTTTCTGGATGCAGACACGATTCAGTTCCTGCTTAGTGAACTTGCAGATGTCCCTGATATGAAGTTTTCTGAAATCGTTGCATTCTGCGGAACTGAAAGCGAACCGGAATTCAGTGATGCGTACGTCCGTAATTTTCGCCAGCTTATTGAGGCGATACAAAAAAAGTGCATGATTCGTTTTGTGAATCGTGCACATAATGGGAACACCTATCAGAATCAGGCATTCCCGGTAAAAATTGAATTCTCAGTGATACATAGGAAATTCTGGCTTTCACTCTGGCATATCGAGCAAAAGCGTCCGTTTAAAGCGGATATTGATAGAATTACGGACATTGAATTGTTGGAAGAGATTTCGGAGAAGGAATATCACGAAACGATCCGGATGATGGAAAAACGGAAAGAACCGCAGCCGATCGTGATGGAGATCAAAGACTATAAGAACGCCAGGGAACGTGCAAATCTGCAGTTTTCAATGTACCAGAGAAAAGTGAAAATCATTGATGATGATACAGTTCAGATGTCGGTGTATTACTATTCCTTTGACAGAGATGAGCTTCTGGATGCAATCATGATGTTCGGACCTGCAATCCGTGTTACAGGACCTACCTTGATTGTTGAGGAAATCAGGAATAGACTACGTTTGACAAAGTGATTATTTTCAACGATACATATCTTGACACTGGATCAGGATAGCTGATTTTCAGATACGACCTCCTATGAGAAATTATAGGAGGTTTTTCTTGGCCCTAAATGTTGGGGTAATCCAGAGAGTCTACAAAGAAGGGAAAAAATAGAGCATACCTTCGTTGAAGACGCACGACAAAATGTGGGAAAGTTATTTTTGGAAAAAAGTTTGATTAATGCATTCAAAACAAGCAGCTCTGCAGATATACCGCATAGCTGCCTGCTTTTTTCTCTCGATTATAGGGTATTCGTTTTCTTCTGGATATACTCATATACGGCTTTCTTCGGAATTTTCCACATTCTCCCGATCTTGAACGCCCTGATCT
>CALGTT010000165.1 GCA_937901485.1 uncultured Ruminococcus sp. | reverse complement strand
TTGAGCCGAACAGCTGCCACGCCAGTGTTTCATCAAGCACCACTCTGTCCTGCATGAGATCGGATTCCTGCAGGTAACTGCCGCCCAGCAGCAGCGGGGCATGGAGCAGGAAGAAATCACCGCCCACGGCTGTGACCTGCGCCTGCGCAGGATACCGTTTCGTGCCGCTTGCCGACACCATGCCGGCAGGCGTGCTGTATGCATCATACCAGAGTCTTGCGCCGTCCTCCGCGCTCAGGGATGCCGAACGCATGGAGCTGTCAATGGATTCACGGATGGATTGCAGTCCATCCTGCATCAGGGCAGCGTCCTGCGTGAGAAATGCACTCATCTGCACATAGGGAACATCACCGTCCGCCGCCCAGCGATGCGCGGCATTCTGGGACTCATGCAGTCCGCACAGATGGGCACTGACCGCTGTCAGAACGCCGAAGGCTGCCAGTGACAGCAGTGCTGCGCTGCCGCAGAGCCACTGTTTTTTGGTCAGTTTCATGGGATCAGTCCTCCATCCGGATCTGCATTCCGTGTTCAAGGGGCTTTTCCGAAGTGGTGATGACGAAATCAGAGGAAAGAATGTCACCGGATACAGCACTGTTCACCTCATCCGATGCCAGTACCTCAACGCTGACTCTGTTGGCATAGTAACGGTTGCCCAGAGGCGTGTTCTTTGCCGTTACGACCATCACGAATTTGCCGTCCTTGTCCTCCATGATCGCACTGGTCGGTACAACGCAGTCATAGCTTGCGCTTGAACAGCGGATGGAAAGGGAGAGGGACTGTCCGTCATTCACATCACCCTCCACATCAAAGGTCAGGATCTTGTCAGAGCCGGTCGGATTCTGGGGATCGGTCTTGATGCCGGCAAGCACAGCCTTCATGCCCCAGCCATAGCCGTTGGTGATCTCCGCCTCCATGCCTGCCTTGAGCTTCTTCGCCTGACTTGCTGTCACTGTGCTCTGTACAGTATAGCCGGAATCCGTCAGCGCAAGGGAGACGATCGTATCGCCGTCCGCAGCCTCGCTGCCTGCCGCGCAATTTACAGCAGTAACAATGCCGTAATGCTTGCTTCTGATCTCCAGCGTGCCAGCGTCCTTCTTCAGTTCCTCCAGCTCCGTCTTCATCTTCTCGATCTGCTTCTGCTGATTGCGCAGATCCAGATCGTTCATTTCCTGTGTGAGATTGTCCGCTTTTTTCGTTTCTGCAAGGCTGATCAGCAGGTTCTGCAATGCACGCTCCTGCATCTTTACCTGCTCCTCCAGCGACGGAATATCCACCGGTGTCTGGTTCTGGTAGGCAGTCACTGTGCGGTTGGCATCATCAAGTGCCGCTGTCTGCTCTGCGACCGCGCCCTCGATCTGGGAACGGATGTCCATGACCGTGCCGCTGAGTGCATCCTGCGCCGCGGACTGTGCCGTCAGGCAGGCATCAAGCTGCGCCTGTGCCTGTGCAAGTGTTTCTTCTTTCTGCCCGATCACAGTCAGCTCGTCCTTGGCTGCCTGCACATCCTCCTGCGCGTACTGCCACGCAAGCAGTGCATCCTCCATCGCACGCTTGAGCGTTACATCGCTGCCGCCTGCCTCATAATCCTCTTTCGCACGGTTGTACGCAAGCTCTGCCTCGGATGCCGTGCGCTCCAGTCCTGCAATGATCTGTGCCTGCGCCGCAGAATTCACGGTCAGTCCGGCTGCCAGTGCGTCATATGCCGCCTGCGCCGCTTCTGCATCATCAGCTGCCGCTGAAAGCTGTGCCTGCAGCTCCATCAGGGGCTGTGCATAGCCGGCGGACAGGGAGCTGTAGCTGCCGGCTTCCAGTGCCGCCTGCTCCGTCTCCAGTTCCGTGATGCGGCTTGTGTGCTCTGTTACGCGCCCCATTGCCAGCTCATATTCATGTTTGGAAATGCCGCCGCTGTTCTTTGCCGCATTCAGTTCACGGATGGCTTCCTGCAGATCTGCACGCGCATTGGCGATCTCCTGATCCTGCGCCGCATAATCCGGTGCAGCCGTCAGCAGTGCCTTCTGATAGGCAAGCTCCGCTTCTTCCAGAGCCGCTTCTTTCGCTTCATAGGCTTCACTGCCCTGCGCACCGGCAAGCACGAACAGCAGATCGCCCTCCTTTACCTCGTCCCCGATCTTAACCGCCACGCTTTCGATCGTGCGGTTTCCTTCCACTGTCACATCATAATTCTGATTCGCCGTGACCACACCCGAACAGCGTACCGCTTCCGTGACCGTGCCATATCCCGCATACTGTGCGGCAACGATCGGCAGGCTGAAGTTCTGGATCGTGTTCGAGAAAAATGTCAGCACCAGCAAAAGTGCCAGAAAAACGATCAGTATCGTTTTAATGCGCTCCTTGCGCTTGTTGTTCGTTTCGTTCATATGATATCCCTCCTGATATGGATGTTATGATTCTCACAGTATGATGCCCTGTCAGCAGGTTCTGCATGTTTTTTGTTTCCAGAAGCCATGATTCCGCTTGCGCCCCGCGCAAAGGAATCATGCGGCTCAGAAACCCTGCTCGCGAAACAGTAAGTTCCCGAAACAGTTTCGCGCCTAAACGCGTCTGCCAGCGCGTGCTCCGCGCCATTTCCTTCTTGTTTCCAGAAGCTATGATTCCGCTTGCGCCCCGCGCAAAGGAATCATGCGGTTCAGAAGCCCTGCTCGCGAAACAGTAAGTTCCCGAAACAGTTTCGCGCCTAAACGCGCTCGCCAGCGCGGGCTCCGCGCTAGCCCTTGACACCGCCGGAATAAGTAATTCCTTCGACCAGATATTCCTCACCATAGAGGAACAGCAGCAGTGCAGGTATCATATATACCACCGCAACCGCAAAGGCAAGCCCTACATCGCCCGAATTGATCTGCGAAAGAAAGACCGACAGCGGATATTCCGCTTCGTTCTCCAGCAGGATCAAAGGCTGTTCGACCATGTTCCAGTAGTCAATAAATACCAGAAGTCCGACTGAAAGCATCGCACTGCGGGAAAGGGGCATACAGATATGCCAGAAAATCTGCCATTCTCCCGCACCGTCCAGCCGTGCCGCTTCAAAATATGCCTTGGGAATGCGGCGCATGACCTTCGTCAGCAGATACACGCTGAACGGCGAGAAAATACCCGGCAGAATGATCGCCCAGCGCGTGCCCAGAATGCCCAGATACTCCGATACCAGATAGTTCGGTACAAGCGTGACCTGATAGGGCATGAGCATCAGAATAATATACGAAAAGAAAATGATCTCCCGTATCCGCCCCTGCCAGCGCGAAAATCCGTATGCCGTGAATGCCGCAAGAATGAGCTGGAACAGCGTGATCGGTACAACAAGGATCACCGAATTCCAGAATTTCAGCAGGTAGTCCGGACTTTTGAACAGCACCGCAATGTACTGCTGGATGCTGATCATGTCCGGTATGAATTTCAGGTTCAGTTCCTCGGAAATGTAGGATTTCTTGTCCGCCGATGCACTCTCGATCATCGCGCCGTAGTTCGCACTGATCTCCTTTTCTGTCATGAAGGAATTCGTGATCGTCAGCACCGTCGGCATGATGAACAGGATCGCCGCAAATGCCGCAAAGAGGAACAGAAGAGCCGGCAATATGTATTTATGCAGTTTCTTTTTCATCAGTCCTCCACATCCTCTCCGAATTTCCGTTCTCCCAGAAACATCAGACCGATGATGAGGATCATCACCAGACACAGCAGAACCGCCGCGCTCGAAAGCTTCTGGTAATCCAGCGAATTAAAGGTATTGTTCATGAAATGCTGGAGCAGGTACATGCTCTCGTACGGATAATCACCCGTCAGCAGGTACACCTCACGGAACATCTTGAAAGAGCTGATGATCGACAGGATCGTCACAAACAGGATCGTCGGGGAAAGATAGCGCAGCTTGATGTGTACAAACTTGTACCAGCCGCCCGCACCCTCCAGTTCCGCGACCTCAATGATATCCTGCGGTATGCCCGCGATCGCGGACATGAACAGGATCATGTTGTAGCCCAGCGTTTTCCACAGGAACATGATCGTCAGAACCATGTACGACCAGTTGGTTTTCAGCCAGTCGATCGGCTCAGCTCCGAACAACTCCGTGATCTGATTGAGTGTGCCGTGGTAATGGAAAATAACCTGCCACACCAGTACAACGGATGCGATCGGAACCATCAGAGGACACAGAAAGCATGTCCGCAGCCAGCTCTTGCCCGGAATCTTGGAGTTCAGCGCAAACGCCAGCCAGAGTGACAGCACCACGGACAGCGGAACTGCGATCAGGGAAAATATTGCCGTGTTGCGGGATGCCCGTATGAATGCTGAGTTTTTGAACAAACTCAGGAAATTGTCAATTCCCACGAAATTTGCAAAAATCGGATTGTCCAGCACGGAATAATACATGACCACCCCGAACGGTATCAGGAAAAATACCAGCACACCGAGAATACTCGGCATCAGCCAGCTCCATGAGCCAAGTGCACGCATCACTCTTGTTCGTTTTTTCTTCATTTGGTTCTTCACCTCTCTGCTATCCTAACTGTACTATTGAGTATAGCACAGTAGGAGGATTTTGTCAATGCTTTTCCTTATGTTTTTTTGAATTATAACAAATTTGTAATGGAATCTGAAAGATTTGCCGGCTTTCTTAAGGATTTCATAAGCAAATCTGAAATGAATCATCCCTTCCATGAGGGGAAGCATTGGAAACTCAGTTTCTATCTCTAATACAATTGATATCCCGATTTTCTGACACTTTTTTAATGAATTTGTTCCGGTTTTTATAACTTTGTATAAATGCACAAAAACAAAATCTGATTCGCGCTTGGCTTATACTATTTAAACAATTGCACCGGATAGAAATTTTAAGTAAAAATCAGAAAACTATTGACATGTTAAGTAAATTATTGTATAATGAATATGAATATACTATGAAAGGTGGAGAAAACCCTTGTCAAAAGCAATCCGAATGTCCGACATTGCAGAGCAGCTGCATGTCAGCACAGTTACCGTTTCAAAGGCACTTTCCGGAAAGGACGGTGTCAGTGAGGAGCTGCGTGTCAAGATCCAGCAGCTTGCAGATCAGATGGGCTATCAGAAGAAAAGCAGTAAACTGGAAATAGCAAAGCCAGGCTATACGATCGGTGTTGTCACTTCACAGAAATTCATTGAAAAAGGTCATTCCTTTTATTGGACGCTTTATGAACGCATTCTCTATCATCTTTCCCAGCTCGGACATATCGGCATTCTTGAGGTAGTTTCCGTGCAGGATGAGATGGAAGCACGCATCCCGCGCCTTGCCATTGAGGGCAGAGTGAACGGCATCATCGTCATGGGCAATTTTACCGATAATTACCGCAGCTCGCTCGCGCTCTCCGGTATGCCCTTCGTGATCCTCGATTCGTTCCATGCAAAATATTTGCAGGATTCTGTGATCTCCGACGGCTACTATGGTATGTATACCGTCGTGCAGCACCTTTTGCAGATGGGACACCGCCGCATTGCCTTTGTCGGCTCTGTCGGTGCGACCACCAGTATTACAGACCGCTATTACGGCTACTGCCGCGCAATGAGTGAAGCAGGTCTGCATCCAGCCGATGATCTGATCATCCCCGATCGTGACATGGAGGGAAATGTCGATATTCCGCTGGACAGCCTCACACAGCTCCCCACCGCCTTTGCGTGTAACTGTGACAGCACTGCCTATGTGCTGCTCAATATGCTCAAAGACCGCGGCGTGCGCGTGCCGATGGATGTGTCCATTACCGGCTTTGATAATTTCATCCTCTCCGAGCTGACTGTGCCGCGTATTACGACCTATGCAGTCGATGTGGACAAAATGTCCCGCGACAGCGTAAAACAGATCGTCCGCAGGATCCAGAATCCAAAGGCTGCCACCCAGCGCATTGTTGTCAGCGGTTCGATGATGCTCCGCGACAGCGTGAAAAAGCTCACCTGATTTCGTGCCCCCGTCCCTGTATTTCTCGGTATTCTGATCTTTTACGGCTTCGGGGGCTGTTCTGAAATTACGCGTGTAAAAAATATTTACATTTATTTTGTAAAAACTATTGACACACGGATTGAAATGTGTTATAATATGGTTACAACATGCAGGAAATGTGAAAATGCTTTATATCAAAGAGAGTAAAAACAATTGACGCTGCATGTACAGTAAAGGAGTATACATATGAAACACAGACACACAGCTGCCATGGCAGCCGCAGCATTCTGTATGCTGGCAATGACCGGCTGTACAGAATCCGACAAGGTATCCCACAATGTTTCCAAGGAAGCGGACAACTTCAATGTCACCCGCCGCCTGACCGTCATCAACGCAAGAAGCGACAAGCCGGTGTTCGAGCTGATCGGTGCGTTTTCCATTGAGGTGGACAATGAGGACAATCAGCTGGAGATCATCTGCGAGACGGGCGAGAACGAGTACAAGAAGCATTTTGTGAGTCTGAACGAGTGGACGATTTATGTGGTGGAGGATATCGGCGGCGCGGATGTCGATCCGTATCGCTATGAGGTGAATTTCCTGCCCGAATCCATTCTGCCGGTGACGATCACAAGCAGCGATTAAGGAGGGAATGGTATGGTAGATTTTCTGATTGATCTGGCGGCAGAGATCATCGGTGATGTGGCAGGCGAAGCTGCGGAGCATAAGCTTTTCCGACAGCCGGCATTCCGGAAGATGTCCCCCGTCACGCGGTTCTTTCTGGGACTCGGCGCGGCGGCGGTCATGGGACTGATCGTTTATGCCGTTGTGATGTTTTTCATCCGATAGCTGAAAAGAAGGAGGCGTTTTTATGGTAGGCTGGATGATATTCTGGGGTGTCCTCTTTGCGGCACTCGTCGTTCTGGAGCTATGCACGATGCAGCTCATCAGCGTGTGGTTTGCCGCCGGTGCGCTTGCGGGCTTTATCGGAGCTGCGTGCGGTATGACTCCGCTGGGGCAGTCGATCCTGTTCGTGGCGGTTTCGTTCGTGCTGCTGCTGCTTTCCATGCCGCTGCTGAAGAAATTCCGGAACACAAACCCCAACACCAAACCCGTTGATCCCGATGTCGGCAGGGATGCCGCTGTAACGGAGGAGATCGACAACAGCAAAAACACAGGGCGCATCAGGATCGGGGATTCCAACTGGCGCGCCCGCACAAGAGATGATGCCGTGATCGCCGCAGGCACGATCGTGACTGTAACGGAGATTTCCGGCACGACCGCATTTGTCAAGGAAAAAGAGAATTACTGATTCAGGAGGAATTGATTATGGAATATGTAATTATTGGTCTGATCGTCGTACTGCTGATCCTGTTCATCAGCTGTCTGCGTATTGTTCCGCAGGCACATGTCTATGTTGTAGAGCGTCTGGGTACGTTCCACAAGGAGCTGCAGGCTGGCCCGCGCTGGCTGTGGCCGTTCGTTGACCGCGTAGTGCGCCGCGTGTCCATCAAGGAGCGCGTGGTAGATTTCAAGCCGCAGCAGGTAATCACCAAGGATAACGTTACCATGCAGATCGACACCGTTGTCTTCTTCAAGGTAACTGACGCGAAGAAGTATACCTATGGCGTGGAAAATCCCATGATGGCGATCGAGAACTTCACCGCGACCACACTGCGTAACATCATCGGTGAGCTGGAGCTGGACGCTACACTGACCTCCCGTGATGTCATCAATACCAAGATCACAGCGATCCTCGACGAGGAAACCGACCGCTGGGGTATCAAGGTCATCCGCGTGGAGCTGAAGAACATCCTGCCGCCCAGAGAGATTCAGGATTCCATGGAAAAGCAGATGAAGGCAGAGCGTGAACGCCGTGAGAAGATCCTGCAGGCTGAGGGTGAAAAGAAGGCACAGGTACTGGTTGCCGAGGCTGAAAAGGAATCCAAGATCCTCCGCGCACAGGCAGACAAGGAAGCTGAAATTCTCCGTGCAACCGCAGAAAAGGAAGCAATGATCCTGCGTGCAGAGGCGATCCGTGAGCAGAAGATCCGTGTCGCAGACGGTGAAGCACAGGCAATTGCAGCCGTACAGACCGCACTGGCAGAAAGTCTGGAACGCCTGAATTCTGCAAACCCGAACCAGAATGTTCTCCAGCTCAAGGCTCTTGAAGCATTCGGCAAGGCTGCTGACGGCAAGGCAACCAAGCTCATCATTCCGAGCGAAATTCAGGGGCTTGCAGGTCTGGCAGCAGGTCTGAAGGCTGTGACGGAAACGACAGAGGAAGAAGCAAAGTAAGACAATTATGACGGACGTAAAGCGGGTTTGAGGGGACGTGTCCCCTCCCGTATCGACTATTTTAATTTAAGGAGGAACTCATATGAGAATGTGTATCAGATGCGGCGAAGCAATGCAGGAAAACTGTGCGATCAAGGTGGAGGGTACTGGTTATGGCATCGTGATGTCCACCAAGAAGGACGCAATGTTCAGGGGCAGGATCGGCATTCCGAATGTTGCTGTGTGCCCGAAATGCGGCGAGGTTTCTATTTACATGGCAGATACATCGAAGCTGTCCGCTGAAGAAGAGTAGGTATCACTGCGCCCTGTGGGTTTTCACGGGGCGTTTTGAAATACATGACATTTAGGAGGAAAAACATGAACGAACAACTGATGAACGAGTACAGAAAGTATCTTGCGTGCAGGGAAGAACTTACAAAGGTATTCAAATTTGAAATGGATTCCATGCTTGCTGTCTGTGCAGCGACTGCGTGCAGCAAGGGGATGACTGTGGATGCCAAAAAAATCGAAGAATGCGCTAAGATCCTCAAGAAGAATACCGGCATTTTTTCCGGATTCCGTGGAAACATGGAGCTGCCGCTGATCATGATGCTTGCCCGTGCGGATGATCCGGAGGAGAAGATCAAGCAGGCAAATGACTACCACAAGGTGCTGAAGAAGTACCACACTGATTCCGAGCATCTGGCATATTCCGCAGCTGTTCTGACGGATATGATCACGCCGGAACGTCTTGAAGAGATCGCCGAGCGAAGCAAGCGCATTTATAAGCTGATGAAGAAGGAACACCGTTTCCTGACGGGCAGTGAGGATGTTCTGTTTGCGCTCCTTCTGGCATTCTCCGAAAAGTCCGATGAAGCAATGATTGAGGAGATGGAAGAATGCTACCGCATTCTGAAGCAGCGTCGCTTCTATGAAGATGCGATCCAGTCGATCAGCCATATTTTCACACTGGCGCAGGGGACTGCGGAGGAAAAGTGCTCCCGTCTGACCGCATTGTTTGATGCGCTGACAGCGGCAGGAAAGAAATACAGCAAGAATCATGAGCTGGCAGTTCTGGCTGCGCTGTCTCTGAGCAGCACGCCGGTCGAGGAGCTGGCTGCGGAGATCATCACAGTGAATGACGAGCTTGCACAGCAGAAGGGCTACAAGGGCGTATTCGGCACGGACAAGCAAACAACATTGATGCACGCAGTAATGATCGTGTCGAATTACCACATGGAAACGCAAAACGTAAATGACGCAGCAATGATGAGCGTCATTGCCTCGACCGCAGCAACAAATGCGGCAGTGACAGCAATGCTCCTGCTCATGATCGTGACCTGATGCTCCGAGGGAGGAACTATGAACGAACAGCTCACAAACCTCTGTGAACAGTACATCCGCAACAGGGACATCATCAAAGCAGCCTTTCCATGGGATACGCCCGACATCATCGCGCTCAGTGCCATGGTATTTTCCAATCGGAACATTGCAGTCAATCCGGAAAAGCTCAAGGAATGCCGCAAGCTTCTGGAGCACAACACCAGTATTTTCTCCAATTTCCGCGGCAACACCAAGCTCCCGACCACGGCGCAGCTTGCCTGTGCGGATGACGCGCTCGACATGATGCAGAATGCAATGGCGATCTATGCAGCATTGAAGGAGCATTTCTACGGCTCGGAGGAGCTTGCCTATATTTCGGTCATTCTGACAACCATGCTTTCGCGCGACCGTGCGGAGGAAATGGCAGTGAAAGCAAAATCCCTGTTCAAGCGCATGAGAAAGGAGCATCCGTTCCTGACGGGCAGTGAGGACAGCGGCTATGCGGTGCTGATGACATTTTCGGAGAAATCCGAGGACACGCTTGTTGCAGAGATGGAGCAGTGCTACAAGCTCCTCAAGCCCCATTTCTTCAATTCCAACGCCGTGCAGATGCTTTCGCATGTGCTGGTATTCGGCAGCGGCACACCGGAGGAGCGATGCGAAGCGTTCCTCACGCTCTGGAAACAGATCGGAAAGTCGGGACTGGACTACGGCAGATCCTATGAGCTTAGCGTGCTCGGCAGTCTGTCCCTGCTCGGTGTACCGGCAGAAACTGTCTGCGCAGAGATGGCACTGGTGAACCAATTCCTTGCAGAGCAAAAGGGCTATGGTCTGTTTTCGATCGACAAGGCAACGCGCATGATGCATTCGGCAATGCTCGTTTCCATCCTGCACAGCTCCAGCCTGATTGCCGAAACCGCGGCAGTTTCCGGCACGATCGCCATGATCGCGGCACAGCAGGCGGCGACCTGCGCGGTGATCGCATCGACGACAGTGAATACCTGATGAAAAGGCGGCGCATTGCGCCGCCTTTCATGTTTCCCCGCATACCGGAAAAGCCCCCACGCATACACTATCCCGATGAAGCAAAGCTGCATCTCTACCAATCCTATTCCGATCTGTTAAACAGCACCATCCGCACCTTATATTACAGAAGCCGTCCGCCTTGCACATCAATTCGACAACACGCCGGATTATTCTCCGAATGCCATTCAATTCATCGAGGGTGCGGAAATGCCGGCTGTCATGATGGACGGACTCGGAGAAACTGCTGCTGAAGCGATCGAGTGGTTCGTCTTTTCCAAGGCGAAAAAATCACAGGCTCTCGTATTTGTGAAAAGCCGATTTGCAGAGATGGGAATGATGGGGAAGTAGTATCAGCAATCCAGAAATACAAGGATAAATCAACAAAAGCCGATGAAGCTTCCAAAGTGCTTCACCGGCTTTTGTGTGTTACGCCCAGAAATTGAACAGCTCAAAATACACCACAAATCCGCTGACAAAGAAACAGCAGAGTGCAAAAACGATACGCCACACATACTGGGAAAGTTTTAGTTTGTTCTTTGCGAACAGCCGAATGATTGTCATCATACCGGAAATCAGGCAGATCACCGCACAAAGTCCCATACTGATGCACAGTGCCGTATAGACCGCAGGACTGATCATGCAGGCTAACAGGATGATCAGTGCAGCGGCAAGTACAAGTTTCGCCAGCTGTCCTGCCAGAATAATGTAATTTTCCAGTGCCAGCTTCTGCTTCTTCACCAGTTTCAGGATCAGCTCTGCAATGAGAACAATGAGGTTGATGACACTGATGATCGCAAATACCATGACAGCAGTGAATTCCCCCTCGACTGCATCATCCTGCACATATGCCATGGAGGAATATTCCAGCACGGTCTTTCCGTCGGGTGTTGCAGTTTCATAGAGAAAATCGTTCGATCCGTCGATCAGGTACAGATGATCGGAGAAGCGTGTAAGCGCAGGGATGCCAGCCTGTGTGTAGGAATCGGGCGTTTCGCCCTGTGCAAGAGGAAGGTAATCAAGACAAGCTGAAATTTTCGCAGCTCCCTCAAACAGTCCTCTGCTCAGGACATAATTGCCGCTGATGTCATTTTGCTCCGTGACCTCGTTCCAGTTCGGATAGATCCCCTCGAAAATACGGGACATATCCTTTGCATGGAACATATCATGGAACGGCAGTTCATCAAATACAACTGCAATGCGTTCCTTGATCGTCTTTTCGTCCTGGATGTGATCCATCCCCAGCAGGCTGATCTTGCCGGTGTCGATCGGAATGATGTTCAGCAGGCTGCGGATGGTGGTGGATTTACCGGCACCGTTCTGTCCGATAAAGCCCATAATGCTGCCTTTTGGTACGTCAAAACTTACATTGTCCAGTGTGAAGCCGTCATATTTTTTGGTAATGCCTTTGATGGAAATTGCATTCTCATAACCATTCATACCTATTCTCCTTCGTTCACAAGGTCAAGCAGACCGTGCAGCTCCTCCATAGAAATGCCGCACTTCCGGGCTTTGTCACTTGCTTCTGTCAGCAGTGACTCGATCGTCTTGATCTGCTCCTCCCGATAAAGCTCCATGTTCTGTGCCTTGACGAAGCTGCCTCTGCCCGTGTACGATTCAATGAAACCGTCACGCTCCAGCTCCTCATAGGCACGTTTGGTCGTCATAAAGCTGATCCGCAGCTCCGCCGCAAGGGTTCGCATGGAAGGAAGAGCGTCCCCCTCCTTCAGCTTGCCTTCAAGGATCAGCGTCTTGATCTGGCTTGCGATCTGTAAATAGATCGGCTCACCCGATGCGTTGCTGATGTTGATATTCATATAGTGCACTCCTTTTGTCAGATGAGGTTTTATCAACAGCGGATATTTCGAACTGCCCGAAAACTAAAATTGTATAATCTCGATGTATACAATTATATCACTGATGCTGCACTTTGTCAAGGGGTCAGAGGTGATTTTTTCAAAAAATTTGGAAATGGAGAATATCATGAAGAGTCTGTCGAAAACCTGAAATCAAATGCGGAGCGATTGCTCCGCAAAAGGGGTTCGGGGACGAAGACTTACAGCCCCTG
>CALGTT010000164.1 GCA_937901485.1 uncultured Ruminococcus sp. | reverse complement strand
CACGCTCTCTCTCCTCAGGAGCCTTGTCGATCATGTCATATGCCTCGTACTGAGCCTGACCCTTCAGAGCGAGAGTCTTTGTGATAGCTGCAGTCAGAGTTGTCTTACCGTGGTCAACGTGACCAATTGTACCAATATTTACATGGGGCTTGGTACGTTCAAATTTTGCCTTTGCCATTGGAAGTTTCCTCCTTTAATTACTGTATAACAGCATAATGATATATATATTATACCATATTGCTGCATGAATTGCAAGTGTTTTTGGAAAATTCACCTGCAAAATCACATAATTTTTTTCTCAGAGGAAGAAATTACTTCTTACCTCTGGATGTCATGATGGATTCTGCGATGTTCTTCGGAACTTCTCTGTAGCTGTGAGGTTCCATTGCATACTGACCGCGGCCCTGTGTGTTGGAACGCAGCTGGTTGGAGTAACCGAACATCTCAGACAGCGGAACAAGTGCGTCTACCTGTACAGTACCCGGTCTTGTCTCCTGACCCTGGATCTCACCACGGCGGGAGCTGAGGTCACCGATTACGTTACCCAGATATTCATCGGGAGCGATAACTGCAACCTTCATGATCGGTTCCATCAGGATCGGCTCTGCCTTACGCATTGCTTCCTTGAACGCCATAGAACCAGCGATCTTGAACGCCATTTCAGAGGAGTCAACTTCATGGTAAGAACCATCATACAGTTCAACCTTAACGTCAACTACCTGATAGCCAGCCAGAATACCGGACTGCATTGCGCCCTTGATACCAGCATCAACAGCGGGGATATATTCCTTCGGAATGGAGCCGCCGACTACAGAGTTTGTGAACTCGTAGCCCTTACCGGACTCATTCGGGGATACACGGATCTTAACGTGACCGTACTGACCGCTACCACCGGACTGCTTCTTGTACTTGTGGTCAACATCTGCATTGCCCTTGATGGTTTCCTTATAGGATACCTGCAGAGCACCTACGTTAGCCTCAACCTTGAACTCACGGAGCAGTCTGTCAACGATGATATCGAGGTGGAGCTCACCCATACCAGCGATGATGGTCTGACCGGTTTCTTCATCAGTCCATGTGCGGAATGTCGGATCCTCTTCAGCGAGCTTTGCAAGTGCAACGCCCATCTTTTCCTGACCTGCCTTGGTCTTCGGCTCGATCGCCAGGTTGATAACCGGCTCCGGGAATTCCATGGACTCAAGGATTACAGGATGATCCTCGTCACAGAGTGTATCACCGGTCGTGGTCTGCTTCAGACCGATCGCAGCAGCGATATCACCGGAATATACCTTGTCCAGCTCCTTACGGCTGTTAGCGTGCATCTGCACGATTCTGCCGATTCTCTCATGCTTGCCCTTTGTAGAATTGAGTACGCCGGAACCAGCTTCGAGAACGCCGGAGTATACACGGAAGAATGTCAGCTTACCAACGAACGGGTCAGTTGCGATCTTGAATGCAAGAGCAGCAAACGGCTCGTCATCGGAAGAAGGACATACTCTCTCCTCGCCTGTCTCAACGTCGATACCCTTGATGTCATCAACGTCTGTCGGAGCAGGCATATAATCAACAATCGCATCCAGCAGCTTCTGAACGCCCTTGTTCTTATAGGAAGTACCGCAGACAACCGGTACCATTGTGTTAGCAATACAGGACTTTCTGATGCAGGTCTTGATTTCCTCGATTGTGAGTTCCTCACCTGCAAAATACTTCTCCATCAGCTCGTCATCCTGCTCAGCAACATGCTCCAGCAGGGACTCACGATATTCCTCAGCCTTTTCAACCATGTCTTCCGGAATGTCCTCAACACGGATGTCCTTGCCAAGATCATCGTAATATACATAAGCCTTCATTTCAACCAGGTCAATAATGCCCTTGAAGGTCTCCTCAGCACCGATCGGCAGCTGGATCGGAACAGCGTTGCACTTGAGTCTGTCGCGCATCATATCAACAACGCGATAGAAGTCAGCACCCATGATGTCCATCTTGTTGACATAAGCCATTCTCGGTACCTTGTACTTGTCAGCCTGTCTCCAAACAGTCTCGGACTGGGGCTCAACGCCGCCCTTTGCACAGAGAACAGTTACAGAACCATCGAGTACACGCAGGGAACGCTCAACCTCTACAGTGAAGTCAACGTGTCCGGGTGTGTCGATGATGTTGAGTCTGTGACCTGCCCAGTATGCTGTTGTTGCAGCAGAGGTAATTGTGATACCTCTCTCCTGCTCCTGCTCCATCCAGTCCATGGTCGCTGCGCCCTCATGGGTCTCACCGATCTTGTAGTTTACACCGGTATAGAACAGAATACGCTCTGTAGTCGTAGTTTTACCAGCATCGATGTGAGCCATGATGCCGATATTTCTGGTACGCTCCAGTGAACAATCTCTTGCCATAATTCTTCTCCTTTATCAGCGGATTTGCATTCTGGCAAATTACCAGCGGTAGTGAGCAAACGCCTTGTTTGCTTCTGCCATCTTGTGTGTATCGTCGCGCTTCTTGCAAGCACCGCCAACACCGTTGAGTGCATCGAGAATTTCACCAGCAAGTCTTTCCTTCATGGTCTTTTCGTTACGCTCTCTGGAATACTTGGTGATCCATCTCAGACCCAGTGTCTGCTTTCTCTCCGGACGTACTTCCATCGGAACCTGGTAAGTAGCACCACCCAGACGGCGTGCCTTAACTTCCAGCTGAGGCATAATGTTCTCCATAGCCTCTTCGAACACTTCCAGTGCATCTCTGCCTGTCTTTTCAGCGACAATTTCAAATGCACCATAAACGATCTTCTGCGCTACGCCCTTCTTACCATCCAGCATCACGTTGTTGATCAGACGTGTAACCAGCTTGGAATTGTATACGGGGTCGAGCAGTACATCACGCTTTGCGATTTTACCTCTTCTCGGCATTTCGCTTCCCTCCTTCACATTGATTCGTGAATTCATAGGTACTCGTCCTGTCTTCACAGGTACGTCACGCCAACGCAGAGGATCTCGCATATCTATATGAAGATCTCCACATCAGCTGTGGTTATCCTAATTCACTTCGTTAAATTGCGGCTTTCAGAATTCTTCTTACTTCTTGCCAGCCTTCGGTCTCTTTGCACCGTACTTGGAACGAGCCTGCTGTCTGTTTGCTACACCCTGAGCGTCGAGTGCACCACGGATGATGTGGTAACGTACACCGGGGAGGTCCTTTACACGACCGCCGCGGATCAGTACAACGCTATGTTCCTGCAGGTTGTGACCGATACCCGGAATGTAAGAGGTAACCTCGTAGCCGTTTGTCAGCTTAACTCTTGCGATCTTACGCATAGCAGAGTTCGGCTTCTTCGGAGTTGTTGTTTTAACAACTGTGCAAACGCCTCTCTTCTGCGGAGCACTCTGGTTGATCTGCACCTTCTTCTTTGCATTGTAACCCTTCTGCAGAGCCGGTGCGGTAGACTTGGACTCCAGCTGCTTTCTGCCCTTGCGTACGAGCTGATTAAATGTCGGCATCTTATATCCTCCTTTTCAAGAAATGTTATACGATATTTTCATACCGCATACCATGTTATTATACACCAAAAGGTGTAATTTGTCAATACTTTTTTTCTTTTTCCCGACCGAGCACCAGAAATCTTTTAAAAAAATCAGTGTTTAGTTTTGTTGAATATTCACAAAAATTCATTCTGCAAGGAATGTCACCCGGCGTTCTGCGCCAACAATACCTATGTAGCTGTTTCCGGGGTTGACCTCCAGCTCACTGCCGTCGAGGGTATAGCAGACAATGGGCGAACGGTCGTCCGCCTTTTCCCAGCGGATGCTTTCCATGCCGCCGCAGGATATATAATATCCCTCGCCGCCTTCGAGCGCAATCCTGCGCAGATACTTTGATTCATCAAGATAATCAATCTGTGTCCGGAGCACAAAGACATTCGTAAAAGCAAGCTGTGTGCCGGCTCTGCTGTCCATCTGGGGGCTGCCGTTGTGATCGGCAAGATAGCTCTGTGTCTCTTTATCATAGGTAAAGCCCGTGCTGCTGCTGTTGGAAAAAGAGACTGTCACGCGTGTGCACGCTGCTTCAGCCGGCGGCTGCGGTGTGTCACGAAATGAAAAGAGGGTGTCGCGCGTCACGGCATATTTCCGGCAGCCGAACTGCTCGATTGCCGAGGGGATCTCCGCGCCGCGCAGATAACCTGTGTGCTCGGAGGCATATCTGCCCACGCGCTCCGGATCGCGGTAGAACAGAAGCGTATGCTCCAGATCACTGCCGTCGAAGTGATCAATGCCAAGCGACTGTATTGCCGAAACCGCGTGGAATTGCTCCGCGCCCCAATGACAATAAAGGGCATCCATGCCCATTGCGAGCTTCGGGAAATAATAGCGGGCACTGCGCACGGAGCAGACATCCGGCACCGCGTCCTGATTAGCATAAACTGCCATCATGCGCGTTACACCACCCTCAACGGGCAGTTCATATATAATGTCTGCCTGCGCTGTGCCATACTGGGGATAGGACTGGGCAAGGTTGTTCACCATGACTGCCACCGGACGCTTGCCCGCCGCACTGTCAGGGTAGCCGGACTCCCCTGTCAGCGGATTGATGCCGCTAAGCTCCGGCGGAAGCACGGGCGGTGTTTCCTCGTCCGTTTCCGGCTGTGTTTCGGGGATCTGTGCAGCATGGGATGTCTGCGGTCTTTCAGTCTGCTCCGCAGCGGATGAGTTTCCCTGCTCCGCACAGCCCGTCATCAGCAGAAGCAATGCTGCAAGCAATGCAGGACATTGTATTTTTTTCATCGTATCACCTGTTTTCTATGGTTTCATTCGTTGTATTTCGGATATTCCATTTTTTGCCACAATCATTCTGTAAGAAACGCTGCATTTGTCCAAAAGCACAAAATGCAGCGTGGATATGTCGATCATTTTCAGTGTTTCTACAAAAGTTGGAATTTTGCTTGACATTATCTATATAATGTAGTATAATATTATAATGTATCATATAATGGGCTGGTGTGCTCTTTTCATCATAAGAGTATATCACATTCAGAAGCATTTGTCAAGTGCTGAATGAAAAAATTTTCTGGTACAAAATGTAAGTCAACTCCACATGATGCCGTTTCCGGCATTGATGTGAAAAATTCTAAGGAGGTATCCGCCTATGGTGAATGTGACTGCCAAACAGCTTGGTAAGAATGTCAGAATGAGCTTCGGTAAGATCAACGAAGTCCTCGACATGCCGAACCTGATTGAGATTCAGAAGAATTCCTACAAGTGGTTCAGAGAAGAGGGACTTCAGGAGGTTTTCCGCGATTTCTCCGCAACGGATTACAACGGTAATCTGGTGCTGACATTCGTTGGCTACCGCTTTGATGATGACAACCTCAAGTACACGATCGCAGAAGCGAAGGAGCATCAGGCAACTTATGCATCCCCCCTGCGCGTGACTGCAAAGCTCTGGAACAAGGAAACAGGCGAGCTGAAGGAAAGCGAAATTTTCATGGGTGATTTCCCGCTGATGACAGAAAGCGGTACATTCGTGATCAACGGCGCGGAACGCGTCATCGTTTCCCAGCTGGTTCGTTCCCCCGGTGTTTACTATGATATGGAAAAGGACAAGACCGGTAAGGAGCTGTTCAAGTCCACCATCATTCCGAACCGCGGTGCATGGCTGGAATACGAGATGGATTCCAACGATGTGGCATATGTCCGCATCGACAAGAACCGCAAGATCCCGCTGACCACCTTTATCCGTTCCATCGGTCTTGGCACGGATGAGCAGATCCAGGAAATGTTCGGTATTGACGAACGCCTGAACCAGACCATTCTCCAGAAGGATACCACCAAAAATACAGAGGATGCGCTGATCGAGGTTTACAAGAAGCTGCGTCCCGGCGAGCCGCCCACGGTTGAAAGCGCGCAGGCACATCTGGGGATGCTGTTCTTTGATCCGCGCCGCTATGATCTTTGCAAGTTCGGACGCTATAAGTATAACAAAAAGCTGGGCATCGGCTCCCGTCTGGCAGGTCACCAGTTGACCAAGGCCGTTGTCAACACCATGACCGGCGAGGTGCTTGCAGAAGCAGGCGAAGTGCTCACCGCAGATCGTGCGATGGCAATCGAGCAGGCTGGTGTTTACGAGGCATTCATCACTGTTGAATCCAAGGAATACTATCAAAACGAAAAGGGACAGACCTCCATCCGCATGGTGGAAAAGGAGATCAAGGTGCTCGGCAACGGCATGGTCGATCTGGCTGGCTATGTGGACTTTGATCCGCTCGAAGTCGGCATCAACGAGAAGGTTTCCTTCAAGGTGCTCTGCGAGATTCTGGAAACAACTGCTCCGGAGGATCTCAAGGCAGTCATCAAGAAGCGTGCTGAGGATCTCGTTCCGAATCACATCACTCTCGATGATATTTATGCGACCGTCAGCTACTTCCTCAATCTCTGTGAGGGTGTCGGCACGATCGATGATATCGACCACCTCGGCAACCGCCGTATCCGCTGCGTAGGCGAGCTGCTGCAGAACACCATGCGCACCGGCTTTGCAAGAATGGAGCGTACCATTCGTGAGCGCATGAATCTTCAGGCGCAGGATATGGATGTCATCACACCGCAGGCTCTGGTCAACATCCGTTCCATCACCTCTCAGGTGAAGGAATTCTTCTGCTCCTCTCCCCTGTCCCAGTTCATGGACCAGAACAACCCGCTGGCAGAGCTGACACATAAGCGTCGTCTGTCCGCGCTCGGTCCCGGCGGTCTGTCCCGTGACCGTGCCGGATTCGAGGTTCGTGACGTACACTACAGCCACTACGGCAGAATGTGCCCGATCGAGACTCCTGAAGGCCCGAACATCGGTCTGATCTCCTACCTTGCAACCTTTGCAAGAATCAATGAATACGGCTTCATCGAAGCCCCCTACCGCCGCGTGGACAAGGAAACCGGCATCGTTACTGATGAGGTTGTGTACATGTCCGCAGATGTGGAGGATATGTACGTTGTTGCACAGGCGAATGAGCCGCTGACGGAGGAAGGCAGGTTTGCCCGTCCCAAGGTCAACGCACGTTACCGTGACAAGATCCTGGAGTGTGAAAACAGCAAGGTCGATTTCATGGACGTATCCCCGAAGATGGTAGTTTCTGTTGCGACCGCAATGATCCCGTTCCTTGAAAACGACGACGCAAACCGTGCCCTCATGGGTGCGAACATGCAGC
>CALGTT010000163.1 GCA_937901485.1 uncultured Ruminococcus sp. | reverse complement strand
CTTCATCGAAGCCTTCTGCGAAAAGGCGAAGGGTGTCCGCGTTCTGCCGATTCCGGTCAGCGGCGCGTTCCACTCTCCTTTCATGGCATCTGCTTCCTCTGAATTTGAAAACGTACTTGAAAAGATTACGATAAACACTCCCGGAATTCCGGTGTATGCCAACCTCACCGGTGAAGTATATCCGGACGACGCAAGAGCGTGCCTCGCGGCACAGATGAAGAGCCCTGTCCGCTGGCAGACGACCATTGAACGCATGATCGCGGACGGTGCGGATACCTTCATCGAATGCGGTCCCGGCAAGACCCTTGCAGGGCTTATCAAGCGCATTGACAAAAACGTGAAGGTGTATTCCGTACAGGATACGGATTCCCTGAACGCGGTTCTTGCGGAACTTAAAGGTGAATAAAATGAACATTTTTAATACAGAAATGCTTGCGGGCAAAGTAGCCGTTGTCACCGGCGCATCCCGCGGCATCGGACGCGCCGTTTCCCTGAGGCTTGCATCCGATGGATTTATTATAACCGATATAGGTTGCGCCTTCGCTGTTATGTCCGAGCTTCACGCCGACGGCATAGCGATCGTTAAGTACAGTTCCGGGTGCGATGTAATTCGGATCAAATGGAGTATTTTCCGCATAGCCGCAGTTATGGCAGACTTTCTCCGTTTCCGGCTTCATTTCCATGCAGCCGGGACAAAGCATTCTTTCTCCCATACGTTTGCTCCTTTCCTCTGAAAATAATAAGTCATTATTATTTTAACAGTTTCTGAACGGAATGTCAACCATTTTCCCCGATTGTGACGCAATCCTCTGTGAATTGTATTTGTTTTGTAACATTCTTTATTTTTCTGCAATCAAATTCTTGAAAAGTGATACTTTCACAGAAAAACGGAGCGCGATGCGCTCCGTTCCGTCCGTCGAAAAGCAGCTTTGTTTCTGCGTTCGCAGAAATTAGCTTTTCCAGCACCCCCTCACAGCACCGGCTGATACTGTGTATCCTGCAATGCCGCCGCAATGGTTTCGGCGGTGCGTTCGAAATCGGCGACAAGGGAGGTCGGCTTCTTCTGGGCATCATCCTGCCGCAGAGGAACAAAATAGTAGTGCTTCATGTTCGCCAGCGTCCCAAGATGCTTGGCACTGCCGGCAAGGGCATCGTTCGAGGCAACCGCCAGAACGACGGGCTTTCCGCTGCGCAGATGGGATTTCACTGCCATCGTGACAGGGGTGTCCGTGATGCTCAGCGCAAGCTTGGCGGCGGTATTGGAGGTGCAGGGGACAACTGCCATGATATCCGTGAGCTGCAAAGGCCCGATCGGTTCGGCATCCTCAATGGTGCAGATCGCCTTTCTGCCGGCGATCTGTTCGAGCCGTTCGCGCTGTGCCTTGGCATCGCCGAAGCGCGTGGAGATCTGCGCGGCGTGATAGGACATGATGGGCAAAAGCTCCGCACCGCAGGATACGAGAAATTCTGCCTGTGCAAATGCGTGGTGAAAGGTACAGAACGAGCCGGTCATGGCAAAGCCGATTCTGACACCCTGTAAATCGATCATCAGGAAACGCCCCTTTCTTCGAGCATGTGAAGGATGGTTCGGGCAATGACCTCGCCGGCTGTGACGGGGGCAGTTTTTCCGGGCAGGGACAATGCCCAGACCACGCGTCTGCCGCATTTCTGCGCCTCCTCCAGCTCCACACCGCCCGGCTTCGATGCAAGATCAAGCACGAGGGTTTCGGGAGTCATGCGGTGCAGGATCTTTGCTGTCACGACCTTTGCCGGAATGGTGTTGCAGATCACCTGAAATTCCCCCGCGCAGGACGGCAGCTCCGCAAGCGAAATCGTGCGGCATCCTGCCATTTCTGCCCTTGCAAGCTCCGCAGTTTCACGCGAGGCAACGCTCACCTCTGCGCCGAGTGCGCGGAGAAGCGCGGCAAGGCGGCTGCCGATCCTGCCGAAGCCCAGCACGAGTATCCGGCTGCCGTAAATGGTAAACGGCAGCTCCTCCAGCAGGATCTGCAATGCGCCCTCCGCGGTGGGGACGGCGTTGAGGAGGGACAGCTCCTCACGCGCTAAGTAATCCGCTGCCGGAATGCCTGCTTCTTCAAAGATCGCTGCGGATTTGCCGAATTTTCCGCCCAACACAATGCCGTCCTGCCGTACTGCGGCAAGCAGTCCTTTCAGGGAAAGAGCCTGCCGTCCGAACGGCGCACTGACCAGCACACCGTCATCGGATACGGGCATGGGCAGCACGAGAATGTCACACATGGGCAAGCCCTCTCCGGCAGTTCCGGTGAGCCTGACATCCGCAAACGGCACCATCTGCTGCGGAAATCCGGCAGCATAGACCTCATACTTTTCTGCAAGCGCGTGGGCTGTATATACATAACGCAAATCCCCGCCTGCCACGAGGACAGTTTTTCTGCTATTCATCGTCATCGCTCCTTTTTGAGCATTCTGCTCTTTTACAGGATATGCACACGGGGCGGCAGGGGTGAAAAAAATGACCTCCCCGCATTGCTGCGGAAAGGTCACTGTATTTATCGCCTCAGGAAGTCTTCCAGTGTTCCTCTGAAGCCGGAGCCGCCGGCTGCGGCATACTGGAGGATCAGGGCGGCATCGGCTGCGTCATAGCCGCCGCTCTTGTTGACATCGGCGTTTTCTTTCTGCGCATCCGTCAGACCGCCTGCGCCGCCGGAACCGTCCGCCGCTGCCGCTGTCAGGATGCGTGCGGCATCGATCGCATCCACGTTCCGGTCATCGTTTACGTCACCCAGCATACCGGTCGTGGTCGTGGTGGT
>CALGTT010000162.1 GCA_937901485.1 uncultured Ruminococcus sp. | reverse complement strand
CAACAGCTCCGGCTACATCTGAGACAACAGCTCCGGCTACATCTGAGACAACAGCCCCGGCTACATCTGAGACAACAGCTCCGGCTACATCTGAGACAACCGATACAACAGCAACTGAGCCTGTTCCTGGCGCAGCTACATGGCAGATCGGTACTGTAGAGGCTAAGCCCGGTCAGAAGGTAACTGTAAACGTAACTGTATACGGCGATACCGGTCTGAACTCCTACCAGTTCAAGATGAACCAGGATGCAGGCCCGACAGCAGGTGCAGCAAGCGCAGGCAATGCATATCCGACACTTGGCTTTGAGTATGCTCTGGATACTCTGACATTTGGCGGTACAAGCACAGGCGCAGCAAATGTTGTAGCAGCTGATGGCGCAGTAGTAGTAGGCGTAACATTCACAGTTCCGGAGGACGCTAAGCCCGGCACAATCTACAACCTGACATTCGACGGCGACGTAGAGGCAATTGATGCTAATATGGTAGCTCTCGATATCACTGAGGTTGCTGGTTGGATCAAGGTTCTGGATGCAGACGTAACTGTAACTGGCTACGAATATGAAGTAGTTGGCAAGAGCAAGTTCTATCTGTCTCACGACATGAGACCGTTCGATCCCGCAGATCTGGTAACCACTGTGAAGCAGTACACACTGTACTCCGATGGTACTAAGAGCGAGGGCGTTGAGCTGAACGTTGCTGAAGTAACATTCGACATTCCTGGCTGGACAAATCCTGAAGAGGTATTCAACGCACAGGTACTCGATGCTGAAGGCAATCCGAAGGCTGACTATGATGTATACTACAAGGGCAGCATTCCGGCAACTATCACTGACCCGCTCGGTGAAGTGCACAATCTCCCGGCTGTAGGTACAGCATACATCGCTGTTAAGGGTGACGCAACTCTGACCGGCGAGGCAGACGCTAAGGACGCAGCAATCGTACTGACTTACGCAGCTAAGAAGGGTGCAGGCATGGAAGCTTACATCTATTCTGAGACTGACGCTGAGCTGGAAGCATTCGCATACTTCCTGACTGACGTAACAGGCGAGTCCGAGGATAACGGTGCAACCGATTCTCTGGGCAACGCAGTTTCCGACTGTGACGCGAAGGATGCAGCTAAGATTCTGGTTTATGCAGCAATCCAGGGCTCCGGTAAGTACGCAGACTGGGCACAGATCCTGTCTGAGCCGCTGCCGAAGTACACAGCAGCAATTGACGCTTATAGAAAGGCTAACGCATAAGTTATACCGGATATAACGCGTTCTAAACAAAATGAAGCACTCTCCTTCGGGAGGGTGCTTCTTTTCTGCATGATCAAAATCAACGGTAACAAAAAATCCCCCGAAATTTCGGGGGATTTCATTAGTTATCGGACAGATCAAAGGGTTCTGCCTCATTGTGCATTGCCGCTTCGAGCACATGATTATAGAAGACGGAGGGATTCGAAAGTATCTTTTCTCCGAGAAGCTCCGCCTGTTTGCGGTCAGGTGTGAACAACGTCAGCTCAAGCAGCGTCAGGGATTGGTCAGTAAAGTGTACATGCAGCTGACAGCCGGTTTCCAGCGGAATATAGTCGATCTTCACGGAATCGCGGTTGCGCCGCCGTGCGATCTCACGCTTCGCCGCAAGCACGATATGGTCACGGTAGGACTTCGCCGCAAAAGTCTTGAGCTTGCGTGCGCAGTCCACACCCTTTTCAGTCAGCGTATAGGTCATCTCGCCCTTTTCGTTGGTATTCACTGTGACAGAACCATTTGTCTGCAAGGACTGCAGGGCATCCTGAAAGGTGAAATAATTGATGATACCGCCTGTAACGGCAATGTCATAGAGCAGCTCGGATTCCAGTGGCTGATTCACCCTGTACAGCATGTAGCAAAGCAGAACATTGGCAACGGACGAATCCGTTACACTGCGGTCGGCGAGCTCAGAAATCTTCATGAGGTTCTCGTCACGCATTTGCTTCTTCATTATTCTACAAAATGGGGGTAGTCCAGCATGTGGGACAGCAGTGCGATATTGACCGCAGCCTCCACACACGGCACAGCGCGTGCAACGATGCAGGGATCATGTCTGCCTTGGATCACCAGCGTATCATTGGTCATGGAACTCATGTTTACAGTCTGCTGCGGCTGCCCGATGGATGCCGTGGGCTTGATGGCAACGCGCATCGTGATGGGCATACCGGAGGAAATACCGCCGAGAATGCCGCCGTGGTTGTT
>CALGTT010000161.1 GCA_937901485.1 uncultured Ruminococcus sp. | reverse complement strand
GTGGGGGCAGGCTTTGGGGTGCTAACCCCAGAAAAAGACTTTTTCTACAAGCTGAAAACTTTTTCGACAAGCTGTGCAGGATATGCTTCTTGCAGAAATTTTGCGGAAATCTTGAAAAAAGACTTCCATTTTTCAGGAATATATGGTATAATACAGATGTGTATGTCATCACACCTGACATAAATCATCCCAAAAGAAACGGAGTGTATCAGTATGGGAAAACCGAAAACGAAAAAAAAGAAAGAACACAAGGTCAGCCCTATCATTCTGGATGTGATCCTTTCCGTTGCTCTGGTCGGCGCAGTCGGTGCCGGCGGCTACCGCATTGTTACAGGCGGCAGTGCCATTGACCAGACGACCACATATACCATCTCCAATGAAGAAAACCAGCCCACTGAGGCAACAACAGAAGCCCCGAAGATCATTTATCAGAATGAGGAATACCTGAATCTGGATGTCTACAACGGCGCACTGATGCTGGTCAATCACGATGAACCGTTCCGCGGCAGTGAGGAAGGACTTGTCAGCCTGTATGAGGTCAAGCTCAATGCGGACAGCCACAGCTTTTCCGTGCGTGACGCGGAGCTTCTTGTGCGGCAGTCGGTGGCTGACCATCTTGTGGAAATGTTCGATGATTTCTTTGAAGAAACCTTCGATGATAACCTCCTCGTGCTCAGCGGCTACCGCTCCAAGGAGCGTCAGCAGGAGCTGTACGATGAGGAACAGGAGGAACTGAAGGAACAGGAAGAACAGGATGAGCAGGATGATACGAGCACGGACGAACCGCCGCGTGTTGCCAAAGCCGGCTACAGCGAGCACCAGACGGGCTACTGTGTGGATATGAGCCTGCTGGGAGATGATGAGTATGACGGCACGGGCGTGTATGCATGGATCAATGAGCATTGCTATGAATATGGCTTCATTCTGCGCTATCCGGAGGAAAAGACCTCCATCACCCAGATCCAGTATGAGCCGTGGCATTACCGCTATGTCGGTCAGCCCCATGCCTACTATATGACCAGCGGCAGACTCTGCCTTGAGGAATATATGGAGCTGCTCAAGGAATATCCCTATGATGGGGAGCATCTCACCATTACCAATCATGACGGCAAGATCTATGAGGTGTACTATGTGGAGGCATCCACAAGCTTCGGCACTACGATGGTTCCCGTCCCCGGCAGCCTGTCCTATGAGGTGTCCGGCAACAATTCCGACGGCTTCATTGTCACCGTGGATACGGGTGAAACCGCGGATGCCCCTGTGATCTCCACCGATCCCCCCACGGAAACGATCGCCGCGACCGAGGAGAGCACAGAAGAATAGTGCAACCTGCACAAGATCGATACCTGCTTTGTAACATAAATGTACAAAACCTAAAAATATCTTGCTATTTCCTCAAAAATATGCTATAATGAATTGAGTTGCAATCATGAATACGGAATTGGGCGATATACAAAGAACAAAGGTCGGTGATGATTTTGATTTGTCCGAAATGCGGAGAAAATAATGATAGCAAATTTGCATTCTGCGTCAAATGCGGCACGCCGCTGAAGGCGGCTGCAAAATCCCCGAAAACAGCTCCCGTGAAGCCTGCGCCCGCTGCGGCACAGAAACAGCCCGCACCCCAGCCGAAGCCTGCCGCACCGCAGTCCGCAGCACCCCGGAAGGTGCAGCAAGCCCCCCAGATGCAAAATCCGGCGATGATGCCGCAGAATCCCCAGATGCAGAATCCGGTGATGATGCCGCAGAATCCCCAGATGCAGAATCCTGCAATGATGCCGCAGAATCCGCAGATGCAGAATCCTGCAATGATGCCGCAGAATCCCCAGATGCAGAATCCTGCAATGATGCCGCAGATGCAGAATCCTGCGGTGATGCCGCAGAATCCGATGATGCCGAATCCCGAACATCCGGAAATGCCGCAGAATCCGATGATGCAGCAAGGGATGATGAATCCCCAGATGATGGGCATGATGCAGCCGCAGATGATGGGGATGATGCCGCAGACACAGTTTATGGGCTATGACCAGAACGGAATGCCCATGTACATGCAGATGATGCCGCAGTTTATGGGCTATGATGCCTACGGAAATCCCATCTACACGATGGTGCCGATGCAGGCATATGCAATGCCGCAGATGGGAATGATGCCCCAGCAGCCGATCATGCAGCAGCCCATGCAGGGTGTGCCGCCGATGCAGGGCGTGCCGCCGATGCAGGGAATGCCCATGCAGCAGCCCGTGCAGCCGGCAGCACCTCCGATGGTACAGAGAACGATGCAGGTATCCTCTTTTGAGGAGATGCCCGTCAGCGCGGAATCCCTGATGGATGAGGACGAGGAAGCGGAGGGAGCAGAGCCGTCCGCACCGATTCCGGATGAAACGGAACTGCTCAACCAGATCTTCAGCGATCATCCGAAGCACAACACGATGAGCGCGGGCACAAAGCCCAGTGCACAGACGTTTTCCATCAGTCTGTCCGCGAGTGAGGTGACGAGCGTCAGGGATGAAGCACCGCCTGCACCGCCCGTACAGTCTGCACCGAAGCCGGAAAAGAAGCAGAAGAAGGCGGAGGCAAAAGAACCGCCGCCAAAGAAACCGCCGCAGCGGATCGTTTCACCGGATGAATTTTTCGGTGACACCAGTCCTGCCGCCAGAAGATATAAGGAAATGAATGTGGACACTCCTGTGATCGAGGATGACGACCAGCTCGAAGCACAGATCGCCGCACTCGAAGCGGAGGGACACAAGCGATCCAGACGCACGATGCAGGCAGCGGACAGTGCACTGGACGCACAGACAGCCGTGGATGATCCTTCAGTTTCTGCCGCAGCACAGGCATTGCTGGATGCAGATAACTGAGTATCATAAAAAAGCAACAGAAAGGAAAGAAATTATGGCAGAAGACAAGAAGATGCTTGACACCGCAAAGGGCGCAGCAAAGAACGCCGGCGGTCTTGCAAAGGAATTCAAGGAGTTCATTTCCAAGGGCAACGTACTGGATATGGCAGTCGGTGTGATCATCGGCGGCGCATTCACAGCGATCGTCAATTCCCTTGTCAATGACATTTTCACGCCGCTGATCGGCACAGTACTCGCCGGTGTGAATTTCAATAATCTGGGCATCACCATTCCGTGGGGAAACCAGCCGTACATCAATTTCGGCAGCTTTATCCAGAACGTCATTTCGTTCCTGCTGACCGCAGTTTGCCTGTTCGCAGTGATCAAGTTCATCAATGCGTTCAAGCGCAAGCAGGAGGAAAAGCCCGCTGAACCGCCTAAGCCCACTGTGGATCAGGAGCTTCTGACAGAGATCAGAGATCTGCTCAAGGCACAGGCTGACAACCAGAAATAATGGAAGCCCCCGTTCAACGCAGAACGGGGGCTTATTTTGTCAAAAAACTCTTTTTTCGGGGCAGCGCATCCTGCCGGATTGTTAATAATTTGCCGTCACGCTCGTCATCATGCCAGCCGTGGTGTGCAGTCCGCAGTCCGCGCCGTTGGCTGTCACCTGAAATTCCATGCCGTCCCAGATGTCCGGCGTGCAGACAAAAATCGTGTTGTACGCCATGTCGGAATAGGCATCGAACAGGGAAACACCGCCGCTGCTGATGCTCGCCGTACTGCCGCCCGCAAGGGACGGCACATATTTCACCGCGATCGCGTGCTGTGTGGAGGTCGCCGGATCGGGGGCAGTGGCATCACAGCCGACCACATAGATATAACCGCCCGTCACCGTAAAGGAAGTCGCGGAGTACAGTCCGCTTTTCGTTTCCTTCGGGCCGCCCGTCACCCAGAGCGTGCCTCCGGCAATGTGCATCGTGCCCTTGGATTTCATGCCGTTCGTGCCGCCGACCACATGGAGCGTGCCGCCGCTGACGGTGATGTCATCGTTCGCCATCATGCCCGTCTTGACTGCGTTCACATAAATGTCGCCGTTCTTGATGACAATGTCATCATCGCTCGAAATGCCGTGCTCGACCGTACCGTTGACATAGAGCGTGCCTGCGCCCTTGATCTCCAGCGTATCATTGGTGCAGATCGCGCCGTCATTGACCACACTGCCGCCCGTAAGGGAGTTGACCGTCCCCTCGATCAGCGTCATTGTCAGACGCTTGGCATCCGTGACCATGACCGCAGGACCGGCGGAATTGGTGATGTCCGCGCCATTGAGCTTGATTTTGACCTTCTGTGTGGTGTTGACCTCGATCATGCCGTCCGCCAGATAACCGCTGACAATGTAAGTACCCGTTTCCGTGATGGTGATGACATTGCCATTCACTGCCGCGCCCGCACCGTCAATGCTCATCGTGCTCAGGTCGATCACTGCCATGACCACATCCTCCGGATCGACCGGTTCGGTGGGAGCTTCTGTCGGCGGCTCGGTCGGGGGCTGTGTGGGCGGCTGTGTCGGTGCCTGGGTCGCTGCCTGCGTCGGGGGCTGTGTTGCCGGTTGTGTCACCTGCTGTGTCGATTCTGTGGCAGGCTGGCTCTCCTGCGGTGCCTCCGTGCTGTTCTGCGCATTGGTCTGTGCCGCGGAGGATGCCTGTGTTTCCTGCGCATCACTCTGCGCGGCAGCGGTATCCGCGGATGTGCCCGTCACCTTTGCCGTTTCCGTGGTCTGTGCGGGCTTGGTCGTACTTTTGGTTTCCTGCGTGCCGATCACGATCTTGTCAAGATCAATGGGCTTGTCATCGTCCGGATCGTCCGTTTCCTTCAGATAATCCTCCGGACTTGCCTCGTCCTCCTCGTCCTGCACAGCCGCCGTGGTCTGTACATCACCCGATATTTCCGCCTGCTTGCCGCCGCATCCGGCAAGTACGCCGCAAAGTGCCAGCACCGCAAGCACGCAGAGGTACTTTTTCCTGTAGTCCATAGCCCGTTTCCTTTCTCATAGTTGATTCTCAATCAAATTATTTTGGCGATGTTCCTTAACTTGAATAGAACATAAGAGCCGCCCCCTCCGCCGCCGTTCGGCGGCACCTCCCCCGCAAAGCGGGGGAGGGATATG
>CALGTT010000160.1 GCA_937901485.1 uncultured Ruminococcus sp. | reverse complement strand
ATTTCAAGCTTTCTCTCCAGTATGATGATGCATCCGGCGAAACACAGTATGCAACTGTTGCTGAGGCAACCGGTGCGAACGGCAAGTGGGTACAGCTTGCAAACGCAGAGTACACCATTCCCTCCGGCGCATCCAATATGCTGCTGTATGTGGAAACTGCTGACAGCCTGACCAGCTTCTATATGGACGAGGCAATCGCAGCAAAGGGCGGCACTACGATCGCTCCCTCCACCGGCGGTGTCGCTGGCACAACAGCACCGACACAGTCCACCACTTCTTCCACCACCGGCAACAACAACACCCAGCCTTCCTCCGATTCCCTGAAGGGTGCATTCGGTTCCTGCTTCAGAATGGGTACTTCCGTATCTCCTTATGAGCTGAGCACAGCAGAAGGTAAGGCATTCATCCTCAAGCACTTCAATTCCATCACTCCTGAAAATGAACTGAAGCCCGACTCGATCATTGACCAGGCAGCTTGCCAGCAGAAGGGCAACAATGTCAACACACAGGTAAACCTGAGCAGAGCAGCACAGACTCTGAAGTTCTGTGAGGACAATGGTCTGGGCGTTCGTGGTCATACCTTCGTATGGTACAGCCAGACTCCTGACTGGTTCTTCAAGGAAAACTTCTCCAGCAACGGCGCATATGTCAGCAAGGAAGTTATGAACCAGCGTCTGGAAAGCTTCATCAAGAACACATTTGATGCAATCGCAACACAGTATCCGAAGCTCGACCTCTATGCATATGACGTATGTAACGAGCTGTTCCTGAATGACGGCGGCGGACTTCGTCCGGCAGGCGGCCCTCCCGGATCTCACTGGGCAGCTGTATACGGCGAAAACAATGATGAATTCATCATTAACGCATTCACCTATGCAAGAAAGTATGCTCCGGCAGGATGCAAGCTCTATATCAACGACTATAACGAATATATCGGCGCAAAGACAGACGATATCTACAACATTGCAATGAAGCTCAAGAAGCTCGGTGTCATTGATGGTATCGGTATGCAATCCCACCTTGCTACCACATTCCCGACTGCAGCAATGTACAAGTCCGCACTTGAAAAGTTCATCAGCACAGGTCTGGAAGTTTCCATCACTGAGCTGGACATCGAAACAAAGGGCAACGACAGTGCACGCGCACAGCTCTTTAAGGATGTATTCCAGATGGCTGTTGACAACGCAGCATCTATCCCGTCCTTCACAGTATGGGGTACAAACGACAGCGTAAGCTGGAGAAAGGGCGAAACACCGCTGCTCTTCTCTCAGGGCTATCAGCCGAAGCCTGACTTTGAGGCAGTAATGCAGGTAGCGGCTAACCTGCCGCAGGCTCCTGCACAGACAACAGCAGCCACTACAACAGCAACAACTGCTAAGACAACAACAGCAACGACAACCAAGGCAACGACAACAACTGCTAAGACAACAACAGCAACGACAACAACCGCTAAGACAACAACAGGAACGACAGCTACGACAACGACAGCTACAACGACAGTAAAGTATGGCGACGTAAACTGTGATGGTGAGGTTGACCTGCGCGATGTCATCGTGCTGAACAGAAACCTGCTCACCGGTGAAAAACTGTCAGAGCAGGGTGTGAAGAACGCAGACGTAGACCGTGACGGCACACCCAACTCGACGGATGCACTGAACATTCTCAAGTTTACAATTGGTCTTGTAAAATCTCTTCCCGTTTAATCATACTAATCCCCCAACCCCCAATAGACAATTGGGGGTTGGGGGAGCGGCTGACTGCGTCATCCGCCGATTTGAACGCAAAGCGTTCAAATCCCGTCTGAATGCCAACCTCAACGCCGCCTGCGGCGGCTAAATTCCTGTAGACTTTGTCTACAGGAATTATGAGGATTGGTATCATTCCGAAAGGCTGCTGCACTTTGATGCGGCAGCCTTTCTGCGGCTATTCATCCCAGTCCTCCAGAAGACTGCGCAGCTCTGCCTCGGTCTGCACGGTGATCCCGCCGCTGCGGATGGTCTGCTGATCCTCCTCCGGAAGCAGATAGATCTGCATGTCCAGGATCCGGTAGGGCTTGGGGCTGCGTCCGCGGAACAGTGCAAGCCTGCCGTTATGCTCACCAAGTACAAAGCCGGCATCCTCCTGTGCGGTCATGGCTGACTGTTTTTCAATAGCGGTCGCTCTCTGCCGTTCCAGTCCCTTGGCGGCGGAAATCAGGATGATGACTGCGGAGATCGCCATTGCCGTTACAAGGGCAATGATCTGCCTGTAGGTATTCTGCATCTTATTTCCCAACTTTCTCTGCTTGATGTGCATAGTATGGCAGGATTTCCGGAAAAAATGCCGCACGGGAAAGTTTTTGCAAATTATTTCTGAAATACGCAAAAAAACATTTGCGTTTTTTCGGATAATATGTTACAATAGAAGTAAGCATGTGACATTCCGCAGACGGATGTCGCACCGCGACCAGATTACAGGAGAAAAGGAGCTATATTATGTCTGTTTTTCGTGTCTATGTAGAAAAAAAGCCTGCCTATGCCGTGGAAGCACAGTCCGTCCTGAGTGACGTTCGCACTGCGCTGCGCCTGAACATCAACAGTGTGCGCATTCTGAACCGCTATGATGCGGACAACCTCACCGAGGAAGATTTCAGAATGTCCATTCCGAACGTGTTCTCCGAACCGGCTGTGGACGTGGTTTATGAGGAACTCCCGCCCCTGCAGGCATCCGAGCGCATGTTCGCTGTGGAATATCTCCCCGGTCAGTATGACCAGAGAGCGGACAGCTGTGAGCAGTGCATTCAGATCCTCACACAGAAAGAACGCTGCCGCGTGAAGAATGCACGCATCTACATCATCAGCGGCAATCTCACAGACGCAGAATTCGACCGTCTGAAGAAGTACCTGATCAACCCCGTGGAGAGCCGTGAGGCAACCCTGAATACATACAATACCCTCGATACCAACTACGATATCCCGACCACCGTAGAAATCCTCGAAGGCTTCATCCGCCTGAACGAGGAAGGTCTGAAGGCATTCATCCGTGAGTTCGGTCTGGCAATGGATCTGGACGACATCAAGTTCTGCCAGAGCTATTTCATGAACGAAAAGCGTGATCCCACCATCACCGAGATCCGTATGATCGACACCTACTGGTCCGATCACTGCCGTCACACCACATTCCTGACCAACATCCGCAACGTGGATATCAACACACCCTACATCAAGGAGACCTACGACCAGTACCTTGCTGACCGCAAGGCAATGGGCAGAGAGAACAAGCCCCTGACACTGATGGATCTTGCTACCATGGGCGCAAGAAAGCTCAAGGCGGACGGTCTGCTCAATGACCTCGACGAGAGCGAGGAGATCAACGCCTGCTCCGTAAAGATCAAGGCAAATATTGACGGCGAGGAAGCCGACTGGATCCTCATGTTCAAGAATGAGACACACAACCACCCGACGGAAATCGAACCGTTCGGCGGTGCGGCAACCTGTCTCGGCGGTGCAATCCGCGATCCGCTGTCCGGTCGTTCCTATGTATATCAAGCAATGCGTGTAACCGGTGCTGCTGACCCTCGCGTTCCCGTATCTGAAACTATCGAAGGCAAATTGCCCCAACGCAAAATCACCATTGGCGCAGCTGCAGGCTATAGCTCCTACGGTAACCAAATTGGTTTGGCAACTGGTCACGTACAAGAATACTACAACGAAAAATTCGTGGCAAAACGTATGGAAATCGGCGCTGTAATTGGTGCTGCTCCTCGTAGTGCAGTTCGTCGTGAACGTCCTGCTGCCGGCGATATCGTAGTACTTCTTGGTGGTCAAACTGGTCGTGATGGTTGCGGTGGTGCAACCGGTTCTTCCAAAGAACATACTGTAGACTCCTTGATGAGCTGCGGTGCAGAAGTTCAAAAGGGTAATCCGCCTACTGAACGTAAAATCCAACGCTTGTTCCGCAATCCGGAAGTTACTGCTATGATTAAACGCTGCAACGACTTTGGTGCAGGCGGTGTATCCGTAGCAATTGGCGAATTGACCGACGGTCTTGTAATTGACCTGGACAAAGTTCCTAAAAAATACGAAGGTTTGGACGGCACCGAGCTTGCTATCTCCGAATCTCAAGAACGTATGGCAGTTGTAATTGAAGCTGCTAATAAAGAAGCCTTCATTAAATTTGCTGACCAAGAAAACTTGGAAGCTACCGTTGTTGCAGAAGTATCTGCTGACCCGCGCCTTGTAATGTACTGGAGAGGGGATAAGATTGTAGATTTGTCCCGTGCTTTCCTGGATACTAACGGTGTAGCGCAACACACCAGCATCGTAGTTGAAGATACTAAAGCAAGCAACGTATTTGATAAAGTTCCTGTTGAAGTTGCAGAATCTAAAGACATCAAAGCTGCTTGGCTGAGCAACTTGGCACGTCTTAACGTTTGCAGCCAAAAAGGTATGAGCGAACGCTTTGATAGCACCATCGGTCGTGGTACTGTAATGATGCCCTTTGGTGGCAAAACTCAAATTACCCCGTCCGAAGGTATGGTAGGCAGAATTCCTGTACTTCACGGTACTACCACTGCTGCTTCCGTAATGGCTTGCGGCTACAATCCGGAAGTTGCAATCTGGAGCCCGTTCCATGGCGCAATGTACGCAGTTGTAGAATCTGTAGTTCGTGCAGTAGCTTTGGGTGCTGACCCGGCAAAACTGCGCTTGACTTTACAAGAATACTTCCCCAAACTGAACAACACTGCTGCTTGGGGCTTGCCCTTTGGCGCACTTTTAGGTGCCTTCACTGCTCTGGACGCTCTTGAACTGCCTGCAATTGGCGGTAAAGACTCTATGTCCGGTACCTTTATGGATAAAACTGTTCCGCCTACCTTGGTTTCCTTCGCAGTAGGCGTAATCGATGGCAATAAAGCTGTTTCCGCAGAATTCAAAGAAGCTGGCAACGAAGTTGTATTCCTTTCCTGCCCGCGCGACAATGCAGAAGTTCTTGACTTCGCAGCTCTGCGTAGAAACCTCACCGCAGTTCACGCTGCAATGGAAGCTGGCAAGATTAATGCAGCTGCAGCAGTTAAAGACGGTGGTATCGCTGCTCTCGTAACTACTATGTGCCTCGGTAACGAACTTGGCTTTGAATTCATTAAACCCTTTAACGATACTGATAGCCTCTTCACCCTGCAACCGGGCGGTTTGGTTCTCGAACTTGCTAACGGCGTTGAACCGGAAGAAATTTTCGAAGGCTTGGATTACATGCTCCTTGGTCACACCACTGCTAATGCTGGCGTAGCAATCAACGATGCTGTAATCAGTGAAGCTGAAGCAAAACATGCTTACATGGAAACTCTCCAAGGCATCTTCCCCTATAAACTTGCTGACGTAGAAGCTCCTGCTGATATCGCACAACCGCTCTACAAAGCAGAACTGCCTTTGACCGCACCCATTACTATTGCTAAACCTCGCGTATTTATTCCCGTATTCCCGGGCATTAACTGCGAATACGATAGTGCTCGTGCCTTCGAAGCAGCTGGCGCAATTGCTGAAACCTTTGTTGTACGCAACCTCACTGCTCAAGCAATCGAAGAATCCGTTGAAAAAATGGTTCAATACATCAACAACGCTAACATCGTAATGATTCCTGGTGGCTTCTCCGCAGGCGACGAACCGGACGGCAGTGGCAAATTCATTGCAACCATGCTCCGTAATCCGCGAATTAAAGAAGCAGTTAGCAACTTGCTCAACAATCGTGACGGCTTGATGCTTGGTATCTGCAACGGCTTCCAAGCTTTGATTAAACTGGGTCTTGTTCCTTACGGCGAAATCCGTGATATGGAAGAAGCTAGCCCCACCTTGACCTTCAACAACATTGGTCGCCATATTTCTCAAATCGTGACTACCAAAGTTGTTTCCAACAAATCTCCGTGGCTGGCAATGTGCGAACCCGGCGATGAACACGCAATTGCGGTTTCTCATGGTGAAGGTCGCTTCTACGCACCGGAAAGCACCATCAAAGAACTCTTTGCTAATGGTCAAGTTGCAACCCAATATGTGGATGCAGCAGGCAATCCCACCATGAACATGCCTTACAACCCCAACGGCAGCTTGTATGCTATCGAAGGCATCACCAGCCCTGACGGTCGTGTGCTTGGTAAAATGGGTCACACCGAACGCTTTACCGATGGTTTGTTCCGCAACATTTATGGTAACAAAGACCAAATGCTGTTCAAATCTGGCGTGAATTATTTTAAATAATATAGTGTGAAATTATTAAAGAGCTCTCAACGAAAGTTGAGAGCTCTTTTTTGTAGAAATTCTTATCTTATCTTATCTTATCTTATCTTATCTTATTGTTTTTAGCATTGCTTTAATATTTTAAAATGTTATAATGAGAGTACATCTATTTGAAATAAAAATATAATACATTTTATTTCAATTTATTTCTTACCGATTCTTGTAAAAATATTTTGAGAAAGAAGGCGGATTTTATGAGTAAGAAAATGATGAAAAGAAGCTTGGCACTGGGCGCATTGATGG
>CALGTT010000159.1 GCA_937901485.1 uncultured Ruminococcus sp. | reverse complement strand
TCTACGATGCCTTCGGCAGCAAGGACGGCTGTGCGGTCGCGTACAATTATGTGACGGGCGAGATCTATGTATGCCTGAGCAAGCCGAGCATCAACATCCTGAACAAGTACAAGGACATCGAAAGCCTTGCCGAGGGCAGTATGCTCTGCAAGGTGTTCCATCCTACCGTGCCCGGTTCTACACAGAAGATCTTCACGACCATTGCCGCGCTCGAACAGATGGGGGAGGAAAAGCTCTCCGAAAAGCAGTTCAACTGCACCGGCAGCTATGTCAACAAGGAGGGCAAGACCATCAAGTGCCATGAAGAAAAGGGGCACGGGATGCAGGACATCTCCGAGGCGTTCGCCAACAGCTGCAATCCCTATTTTGCGCAGCTTGTGGAAGATCCTGACCTGCCGCTTTCCACGATTGAAAAGGTCTATAAGAAGCTTGGCTACGATGTGAACGATTCCGGCGAAACGGAGCTGCTTGTGAACAATATTTCCAGCTTCACCGCCTCCACCACGCTCACAGATCCAAATGAATTCCATACCCAGTGGAGCTGTATGGGGCAGGGAGAAACGCTTGTCAGCCCCCTCCAGCTCATGGTCTGGCAGAGTGCCATTGCCAATGAGAACGGCAAAATGACAATGCCCTATCTGATTTCCAGTGCCGTAAAGGTGAGTGGTGAATCCCGCACACTGGCGAAAACGCAAACAAGCAGCCAGATGTTTTCGGAAAAATCCGCTGCCTCCATGCGCAGCATCATGCTTGCAAACGGCGCGGACAATTACAGCAGTCTGCTGTCCGGAACGACCGTTGGCGTGAAAAGCGGCACGGCACAGATCGGCAATGCAAAGACGGAAAATTCCCTGCTTGCCGGTTTTACAGACGATCCGGAATTCCCCGTTGCGTTCTGCATCGTCATTGAAAACCGCAAATCCGGAGAAGTAAGCACCTCCAGAATTGCCTCCGTGCTCTTGCAGGAGCTGAAAGCAAGCTTGGCGGAGGATACTCCGTAACCGTATAACTGTAATCCCTCCCCGGTCGGGGAGGG
>CALGTT010000158.1 GCA_937901485.1 uncultured Ruminococcus sp. | reverse complement strand
CCGAGGTCTTGCAGTTCCTGCATCTCCACGGCGAGCAGTTCCTCGTCCCAGCCTGCGTCCATTGCCATACGGTTATCGGCAAGGATGTAGGCTTTCTTTTGTGCGTCGGTCAGGTGGTCAACATAGACACACGGCACTTCCGTGATGCCTTCCTCCTTCGCCGCCATCAGGCAACCGTGACCTGCGATGACATTGTACTCGCGGTCGATGATGACCGTATTGACAAAACCGAACTCACGCAGCGAGGAGCGCAGCTTCTTGATCTGCTCCGGCGAGTGAGTGCGGGCGTTATTTACATACGGGATGAGCTTGTCGGTGCTGACAAGCTGAAAGTCAGTCGTTGTTTTCATGTGTACCTCACTTCCTGCTGCGGAGTAGCTGTTCCATCAGGTCGTCCTGCGGAGAGCCGTCAAACTTGGTTGTGCAATTCTGCTTCACGATATCGAAAATCTCGTACCAGAGCAGATTTGCCTGTTTTTGATAGGACTGGCTGAGCGATGCGAAGGGCGATGCCACCACGCCGCCGGTCGTCGGGTGCTTGCCGAGCAGACCGTAGGTCGAGAGCGCCTCCTCGCACTGTACAAAACGAGCGAACGCCAGCGAGTAGCTTTCGAGCAATCGCTTGTTCACCAGCTTTTCGCAGCCGCGATTCTTCAGCCATATCCATGTTTCCTTGTAGATTTCATCCGCGCCGAGAGGCTTACCGTCCTTCTGCCGTGCCGAGAGGTATTCACTCGGCGAGGGCATATCCTCACCGACAAGGTCAGCGGCATCATCAAGGTCAGCACCTTCCAGCGCGGTCGGGGTGAATTCGATGATGTCGGCATCCTCTCCTGCGGCAATTTTCTCGGCGAGGGGCTTCGGCTTGTCGCCTGCACGGACTCTGCGTCCGCCACGGTTGGTACCGTCCTTTGCCATATCATCACCTGCCTATAAAAAATGCCGAAATCACGCGGATTTCGGCTCTAAAAATATTCGAGGGGTTAATCGGGTGTTTGAACTGCACTTTTTGTGCGTGAGAGGGGGCGCCGGTCTTGTGATCGCTGCTCCGTAGAGATTTCGATACCCCCGCCAGCCGGGCTCCGGTCACCGGGCAGCCCCCAGCCCCGCCCCAGTGCATAAAAAAGCACCTGTCGTGAAAACGACAGGTGCTATCATTTTTATTGTGCATCACTTCTCGTATAGAATGTGCTGCGTCCTGTTCCGTGCCTTACAAGCAATCCCTGTTCCACAAGCTGCTTGATTGCATTTTCAACGGATGCCTTGCTGAGTGTCGGACAAAGCTCCATGACTTCACTCTTGGTAAACTTTCCGATCTTATTGTAAACAGCACGGCGCACCGTTTCGATTGCGGGCAGCTTTTCATCAACCAGTGCCACACGTTCCTCGAAATCACGGTACGCAGCAAGAATGGTCTGCAACAGATACTTGATAAAAGGCGTGGGATCTTCTGCGTTCTCGTTCCAGCCTTTCTGACACTGCTCCAAAGCATCGTAGTAAAGATTCTTGTTCTTAGCGATCTTGCTTTCAAGGGAAATATACCTGCCGATCACATAACCGGAACGGTACAGCAGAAGCGTAGTCAGCAGGCGGCTCATTCTGCCGTTGCCGTCGTTGAATGGATGAATGCAAAGAAAATCATGAATGAACACGGGTATCAGCAACAAAGCGTCAAGCTCCTGCATATCAATCATACGGTTATAGCTTTCGCAGATTGCATCAATTGCCGGAGGTGCTTCATACGGGGCAAGCGGCTGAAACAGCACATACTCCCGTCCCTCTGCATCAGTTGCGCTGATATAGTTCTGGGTGTTCTTGAAAGTTCCGCCGATGCTCTTATGAGAATACTTATACAGATCACGATGGAGCTGCAGGATATAATTGGACGTGATCGGAATATACTCGAAGTTCTCGTGAATCGTATTCAGCACATCACGGTAACCCATGATTTCTTCCTCATCACGGTTACGGGGTGTTGTCTTATCCCGTACAAGCTGCAGCAGGCGTGTGTTGGTTGTGCGGATTCCCTCGATTTCATTGGATGCTTCTGTACTCAGTACCTTTGCAATCTCAATCAGTCGGTCAAGCTCCGCGGGCTTCTGCTTCAGATAAAGCTCCTGTCTGCCCTTGTATTCATGAATCTGTGCCACAAGCCCGATAATCTCACTGTCCCAAGAACGACTCGCCAGTTCACTATAATCGAAGGTTCTCATACGTCCACACGCCTTTCTCCTAATTGTAAATGATTTTAGGCGAAAAGTCAAGCGGTTAGGTGAACTTTCTCCTAAAAGTTATTATATGTTAGGCGAAAAGAAATATTCAATAGGAATATTCGGGGTTTCTGTCCTCGGTTCCGGTTTTCTTATCGTGACAGGACTTGCACAGCGCCTGCCAGT